>JAMPIU010000153.1 GCA_023667845.1 Dehalobacter sp.
TATTTCCAGCGCCTGCAGGCGGTCGATGCCGGCATTCTCAATTTCATCAATCAATACAACCGGCGCGTTGCTGATTATGGCAACGTCCGCGACCATCAACGCCCGGGACTGCCCGCCGCTCAGCTGCGTCAAGTTCGTCGAAAAAGTTACCGGTTCGCCAGACAAATGGTTGGTTATGGCCAGCACTTCCTCAATTGTTTGAGCAGGCTCCCGGATGCCCCTCACCTGGGCATGCATTAACAGAAACTCTTCTATAGACATATCGATCACGAAATTCATATTCTGCGATACCTGGGCAATCAAGTAACGCAAAGATCTTTTATCTTTATTCTTATTTGCCGGCTGATTATTAATTAAGACGCTCCTGCCGGTCAATGTTTCTTCCTCGGCATACTGCTCGATATCGGATATTAATTGTGTTTTGCCGGAACCGGTCGGCCCGACTACCGCCAGCACTTCACCAGCTGCAATTTCAAGCCTTCGAATCTTCTCCGGCATGCCGTTTTTATCCAGACCGCCCAGAATAGTGATTTTATCCAGCATTAATTACCTCTCCCAAAATCCACTTTTTTTATAATTCCCATCTGGTGGCTTTTACCAATAATGGTTTCCCCGGCGCAGTAGGAACAGCTGGCTGCCGGCATAGGATTTCTCAGCTCTCTGCCGCTGATGCCCTCAAGCGGCCTGCAGTTCAAAATTTCGTTCTTCAACGCCAGCGCCCCCTGGCCTGTCAGCCCGTTAAAATCTAAAATCCGGGCCTGCGGGTTCTCCATTTCGACCTTATAACGAAACACCTCCCGCTCAGCCTGGGAAACAATATCGCCTTTGGTAATAACCACAATATCCGCTGAGCTTAACATAGGCCCCACTTTCCTGGGAGTATCGACGCCAACCAGATTATCGATGACGCAAACAGACAGGCAGTTATATACTGCCGGCGCACAGCGGTGACATAGTCCCGCGGTTTCCAAAACCAACACATCCGCTTTCTGGCTCTGAGCCCAAGTTTCAATTTCCTCCAGGTTGGCCACATAAAAGTGGTCCGGGCAAATATAATCACTGAGACCCACAGCCACAGGTATGCCAAGCCGGCTGTATCTCGCATCATCTGAAGTCTGCAGACAGTCAATTTTACAAGCTGCAACCGCAAGATTATTTCTTAATAGATGACGGATGGTGTGCACCATTACCGATGTCTTGCCCGACGATGGTGTCCCGGCAACAATTACAAAACGCATCTTGAACACACCCTTTCGCAAATAATTCTTATTCTCATCGCCACTGGAGCTTTTTAGACTTCAGCTTTCCGCCCTGCGGACATAACTAAACATAAAACATTATAACTAAACATTTAAATGACATAAATAATTATAACAATACTATACTAATTAAAAAGTATAATACATAATGATCTCCCAGTCCATACCCAACCGACTAACTTGCATCAAAAATCATCATAAACTAACATAAGGCAAATACAATACAGGCGCCGCGATGGTGGGCATCATTTAAAGCATATCGTTATAAACTTTTTTGCTGTACATTTACTGCCTATTAATGGGGCAGGCATATAAACCTAAATAGCGGAAAAAAAACCGGGATTTCCTGGACAAGCAGCGGCCGCTTCTGGCCATTGAGATAGAACAGCTGTACTTCGGCATTATCACCAATGAGGTAGGCCGGGCATTATTGGCCGGTTTTCACCAGGTAGTCAGGTCGAAGGAAATCCGTAAATACATAAAACACGGCCTGGACTTCTCCACCGTATCATTGATGAGAACAGTAAGATTTTGCGTTCCACTGGAATTACGTCACCCATGCATTGGGATGCTTACGGAACAGTAACCAGTTCTACAACTCCGCCTTTTTCCGATAAGCTGATATTGTTCCATATTACAATGATGAATGCGGCCGGCATCGCTAACTACGCCGTATCCCTGGCCTCCAGCCCCCGGCAGGATCTGGCCTTAATGTACGGTAAGCTGATTGCCGAGACAGCGGATTATGCAAAAGACGGTTTAAAAATCATGATCGACAACGGCTGGCTGGAGGAACCGCCCCGTTATGTTGACCGCAGTAAATTAGTAAACACATCAAAACATTAAAAACAGAGAGGGTAGGCTAAGCGGCCTTCCCTCTCTGTTTAAAGCATGACTTTTCACATACTTATTTAGAAGCCCCCACAAAAACAAAAAACCCGCAATACCTTGCGGGGTTTGACACGAGCTTGGTGCCACGGGCCGGAATCGAACCAGCGACACGCGGATTTTCAGTCCGAAAAAAGCCTTCCGGAGCACCAAGGCCTATCCATGAAAACCCTTGTAATTCAAGGGTTTTTCATTTTCGCTTCAGGGATTTTCAGTACAGTTTCGGACAAATTTTGACAAGAATGTTCCAGAAAATGTTCCAGATTTTTCGGGAAATATACTATAAAAAAACGCAGTCACATTCTTTAAATTTTAACAATTGTAAATTTCTCTCCATTAGAGTTTATAAAGATCAAACCATTTTTTTGCTGCATTCTCGGTGAATACGCTTGCCATAAGATTACGAAATTACCTTTCTGTTTTGGTATTGTTACCTGTATTCTACCCATGATGAATTGTACTCCTTGCCACAAAGGCATACTATTGGGAATCCCAAAATTCTTTGAAAACGCTGTTAAAGAAGTCGGATTGTTTTCTATTAATATATTAATATCTTCATTGAGTCTGTTAAAGTTACCACCTAAAACCTTAATTCTGTTATCTATATATAGTTTTATTGAACTGTATTCCGCCGGTGTCGGAGATTCATTCTCAGCATTCACATCTAAATAAAACGGTGTTGATTCATCTTTACCTTCTGGAAACTGCAATTTGGTTTCATTAGTTGCAAGGGTAATTTTTAAGTCAGGTACTGTTATTCTGTTGATTACATCCCTCACTTCATATTCTTCCATAGGTACTGACTCAAAATTAAATCTTTTATAATACCTTTTATCTGAAGCCATA
>JAMPIU010000154.1 GCA_023667845.1 Dehalobacter sp.
CCGCCTTTTATTATGCAACATATTATCTTTAGCTTTTCGGAGGTGACTGCTTATGCTTGCAGCCCGCTATTACGGGATCGGGCAGGTCCGCGTTGAAAATGTACCGAAGCCGGAGTGCGGTCCGGGGCAGGCCCTGGTCAGGGTCGCCTATGCCGGCGTCTGCGGGTCCGACCTGCATATATTCAGAAAGGGCATGTTTGTTACCTCCATCCCGGAAACCATGGGACATGAGTTTTCAGGCGTGGTGGAACAGATCGGCGAAGGCGTAACCGAAGTGAGTCCCGGCGACCCTGTGGTGGGTGACCCGCGTGTTCCCTGCGGCGCCTGCCGGTGGTGCGGGGAAGGCTCCTATAACCTGTGTCCCGGACTGGGCTTTATCGGTGAGGTAGCGCCGGGCTGTTTTGCACAATACCTGGTTTTGGACGCAAAAAAACTTTTGAAATTACCGGCAAAGATAGGACTGCGGCAGGCCGCCCTGGTGGAACCCCTGGCGGTGGCGCTGCACATCGCCGGACGGGGCCGGTTTACAGGAGCGGAACACCTTGGCGTCGTTGGCGCCGGACCCATTGGCCTCCTTACTGTAATCGCGGCAAAGGCCATGTCGGTAAAAAGGATCACCGTGATAGATATTTCACCGGACAGGCTTGAGCTGGCCGCCAGGCTGGGAGCCGCCGCCCTGGACGCATTTCCGGCAGGTACGGATGACCCGCCTGACGTGGTGGTCGAGGCTGTGGGGCATGAGACAACCCTGGCCGGCGCGCTGGGGTGGCTCAGGCCGCGGGGCAGGCTGGTAATGGCCGGCCTGTACGAAGAAAAAGCAGTAATAGATCCAAACGATATTGTTGTTAAGGAGCTTGATCTTGCCGGAGTGGACGCCTATGAAACCGGTGACCTGCAAAAAGCGATCAGACTCCTGGCTGAAGGCGCGCCGGATGTCGATCACGTTGTTACCCACGTGCTTCCTTTGGAATCCGCCGCCGCCGCATTTGACCTTCTAACTTCAGAGAATAAAAAGGCGTGCAAAATTTTGCTTGCCCCGTAGCAGAAAGGTGATTTGAAAATGTGCCGGGAAGACATAAATTTTTTCAGAAATGGCCTGGCGGAACTGACCCCGTATATTCCGGGCAAGCCGGTGGAAGAAGTCAGGCGTGAACTGGGCCTGACGGGGCGAATCGTGAGATTGGCCTCCAATGAAAACCCCATAGGCCCTTCTCCTAAAGCCGTGGCGAGAATGAAAAATGTTCTGGAGGAAACAAACCTGTACCCGGACGGTGGGTGCTACGAACTGAGAGAAGCTCTGGCCCTTAAGCATTCACTGGCTCCCGGTTATTTCATATTCGGCAACGGTGTGGACAATTTAATCCCGCTGGTGGTGAACACATTCGTTAACAGCGGGGACGAGGTGATCATACCTTCGCCCACTTTCGCGGCTTACCGCACCAGCGCTGTCGTGGCCGGCGGCATACCGGTGGAAGTGCCCCTGAAAGATTTTTGTATCAGCACGGAAGATATTTATAACGCTGTCGGTTCCAAAACAAAAATGATTTTTATCTGCAGTCCCAACAATCCCACCGGGACTATCGTGTACAAAGAGGACCTGGAAAAACTGATTGGCTCTTTGCCGCCAGGGGTGCTGGTGGTGATGGACGAGGCTTATAACGAGTATGTGGACGACTCCCGCTATCCGGACAGCATCGAGTACCTGAGAAAAAGCAAAAATGTTATAATTCTTCGGACTTTTTCTAAAATATTCGGGCTGGCCGGACTGCGCCTGGGCTACGGAATGGCCAGTCCCGGCTACGTCGCCCAGATGGAAAAAATAAGAGAGCCCTTTGCTGCCAACCGGGTTGTCCAGGCCGGCGCCCTGGAGGCGCTGGCGGACGATAATTATATATGCCAGGTCAAGGATGTTCACCAGAAGGGCAAAGAGATCATTTGCGAGGGACTGAAGAAACTTGGCATATTTTATGTGCCGACTGAGGCAAATTTTATATTTGCCGACCTGGGCGTGGAGATGAAATATCTTTTCCCTGAACTTTTAAAAAGAGGAGTAATTGTCCGCCCGGGAAACGCCTGGGGGTATCCTGCCTTTGCCCGGGTTACTATAGGCACTCCTGATGAGAACCAGTTTTTCCTTGAACAGCTGGAAGCTGTTTTGAAACTCTTCATGTAAATCTTACATCATGTTCAGGTATGCAGGTAGTGACAACCGCAATAAACCCTGCCGCTGACCGGCGCCAGGCGCCATATCGGGAGCGTAACCGGCACCCGGTGGCGCCTTGCTGTTTCACAGAGATATTACCGCATATTTTTTCATTCAGATCCATGGGTACGCCCGTGGATTTTTTGCGCTCTGCCACAATTACCCGGACGGTGTGCGGCAGCCGGATTTGTCGGGCATTTGGCGTGCTCGAGCGGGACGGTTGTCCATGGGATGAGCGGAGAGGAGGTTACAGGTAAGTAATGGAAGAGAATTGTTATTGAAAAATTCCTAAAACAAAACTATAATAATAATGAGCTAATGACCATAATAAACAGAGAATACCTCATTCTCCCAGGGGGATTCTTAAAATGCGCCGCCTTAAGTGCAATGTCAGGCAGCCATATTGGTCAGAAGCGTTTTCCTGCCGCATCTCCTTTTTTCCCGTTGCTCCCATAGAAAATCTTTGCTGTTTCTTATTCCTGGCGCCACTTCATGCTGCTTATTATCAAAAATTTTTTTAAGGAGTGGACTGTATGTCTAATCAGATGTATACCGATACAACTATGGAACATTTCAAGTATCCCAGAAATATAGGAAGAATGGACGATGCAGATGGAGTAGGGATGGTTGGCGACCCTGCCTGCGGAGATTTCCTGACCATATATATCAAAGTTGCAGACGAGGTTATTCAAAATATTAGTTATCTCATATTCGGATGTGCCGCCGCAATAGCATCGGGCAGTATGACAACTGAACTCGCCAAAGGCAAAACTATAGAGGCAGCGATGACAATAACGGAAGAAGATATTTCAGACGAATTAGGGGGCCTTCCCGACAACAAGAAGCACTGTTCAAATCTTGGTGTAAAAGCACTGAGAAGCGCTATTGAAGACTATTATTATAGAAAGGAGAGGAATAATTAATAGCTGCCCTGTACCCGGTTTGCGGGTTACATCGACAGCACCTTGTTATTCCTTGGCAGAAAACTTGCTAGTTGATAACTTAGAGGATTTACAGAATATCTTACTGATTTATAACAGTTAAACCCCCAACCCATGCAAAAAAAAATTCTTAGAACCGGGCAGAGGGTGCTGTTTCTAAATATCCGGAGGATGATCCCAAAAAACTAAGACGTGAAAAAACTTGAAGGGAAATTATAAATTTCACTAAGAGCCAGGATTAGTATGGCCCTTGATTCTCATTTTGATACTTATAATTTTCAAAATGATATAAGGGTGGAGCTTCGAAAAGCGGTTGGGAAGAGGTGCGATAGTTGCAGCGTGAAAATTTAAAGATATTTTCCCAAAAGATTATCGAATTGTCATCAATAACAGAAATGGACGTATGTGTAGTTAACTCTAATTTGGTGCGGATAATTGGTACCGGCAGATATTCAGGCTTAATAAATGAAAAAGTCATAGAAAAGTCGCTTTACAATAGAATATTTCAAAGCAGGGTTAAATATTTGCTGGTAAAGCCTCATGAAGATAAAATTTGCAGCAGTTGCGAATACCTGCATAATTGTTCAGGGCTGGTCCATCTTGCTGTTCCTTTCAAAGTTAAAAAACATAATATAATGTCATTATTATTTACTGCCGCAAAGGACCATTATAAAAAGGAGTTAATAAACAATACTTCTTTATATTTACATTTAGTGGACTTTTTCAGCAAGCAGATTGAAAAAGAAGGACAGGCACTGAATGACAAAGATGCAATCGACTGTAAAAAATCTATTCAAAGCCTTATTAACTTAATAGATAAAAATATAATGGTTACAAAAAACGATAATATAATATATATCAACGATAGTTTAAAAAATTTATTTGGAATAAGTGAACCTGATAACATTGATAGTTTTCAAAAAAATTTGAACCTTAGCAGTGTAAAAGCAAGTGACAAGAATTTTCAGTTAAGTATCGATGTTTCCGGCGAAACAAGGTATTTTAGTATATTCCCCAGGACTATAGACAAGGGGTTGGACTTAAAAATTGTTTTTGTAGAAACTGCAAACTCAAAAAACGCAAGTTATTTTGATAACCAGGTGTTTTATAGCCCAAATATTAAGAAAGCTATTGATATCGCAAAGAAGGTAGCCTTCTCGAATTCCACAATTCTATTGGAGGGAGAAAGCGGCACCGGTAAAGAAGTTTTCGCTGACGGAATACACTATGAAAGTAATAGGTCACAAGGAGATTTTATTAGTGTTAACTGTGCCGCGATACCGGAGACATTATGGGAAAGTGAATTTTTCGGATACGCGGACGGAGCATTTACAGGAGCTAAAAAAGGCGGCAAAATAGGAAAATTTCAGGCCGCTGACAAAGGCACACTTTTTTTGGATGAAATAGAAGAGATGCCGATTTCTATGCAGGCAAAACTGTTAAGAGTATTGGAGACGAAAACCATCATACCTGTTGGTTCAAATAAGGAAGTCAATATAGATGTCCGTATCATAGCCGCAACAAATAAAAACCTGGAAGATATGCTGAGCAAGGGTCTTTTCAGAAAGGACTTGTTTTACAGACTCAACGTAATTAAGATCAGCATTCCCCCGCTACGCGAAAGGAAAGAAGATATAATCCCTTTGGCCAATTACTTTGTGAAAGGCTTTAGTATAAATAAGGGAGGAAGAGTAATTGAACTTACTCCTGAAGCCTGTGACTGCCTCATTAAATACTCGTGGCCCGGTAACATAAGGGAACTGAAAAATGCAATGGAATATGCATTTTCAATATCCAACAATACTTATATTTCTCCTGAGGACTTACCAGCTTATATAACTGACGAAAGCAGCAGTTTGTCTTCCAATCTATATCAAATCGACACCATTAAAGACTTTGAATACAATGCTTTAAGGACCTGTATTGGGACGTATGGACTCTCGGAAAAAGGGAGGAAGAAAATCGAAGAAAAACTGGGAATCAGCAGGGCTACATTATATAGAAAGCTGAAAAAGTACAACTTAAGGTAACCGTGTTCCCTGGAGCCGGGTAGAAATGCAATATACCGGCGATGGACCGGAAATAATTGCGCCTTTAAATTTTCAACTGCAAGCTGTATGAAAAATAAAACCAGTATCATTGTGAAACATTTTTCTCAATTTGATACTGGTTTTATGCCTATAAACCGTCGAAGATGTCTCATTATGAGAAATTTACAAGTTGCATTTGTGGGAAATGTCAGATAATTTAGGCTATTCAGCTCTGGCATGAAAATTGCTTTATATAAAGATAACAATAAAAGTTCAGCGTTTGAGGGGGTGATGAATTGATCAAGGCAATTGTAATGAATGAAAATGACAACGTGGCAACGGCTTTATGTGATATCAGCGAAGGCTCAAGACCGGTTATTGTCGGATTTAAAACCGGGCAAGGTATCGTAGTCAAGTCAAATATACCTTTTGGACACAAATTTGCACTTTGCAGGGTCCCTGAAAATACACCCGTCATCAAATACGGTGAGGTAATAGGAGTAAGCACTTCCTTTATTGATGCCGGAGACTATGTGCATGTGCACAATGTCGAAAGCTTGAGAGGCAGGGGGGATCAATAAACACTTTATTTGAGTTTAAGCGCATCTCCCCCTTGTGATAAAGCTGATAGGTCAACGCAAAATTATACTTTAGTCGCTAATACAGTTGTTATAGCAGGAGGACAGTCATGAATTTTTATGGGTACCAGAGAAAAAACGGAACGGTTGGTATCAGGAATTACCTTGCGATTATATCCACAGTAATTTGCGCAAATGAAGTGGCAGAAGCAATTTCCAATAAAGTAAAGGATTCTGTACCTGTTTTACATCCCCAGGGTTGCTGCCAGATGCCGGTAGATTTAAAGAGGGTTACTTCCACTCTGGCCGGTCTCGGCATTAATCCCAATGTGGGTGCTGTGCTGCTGGTAAGTCTTGGATGTGAAGGCGTAAATGTGGAAGAGGTGGAGAAAAGAATCAGACAAGCCGGCAAACCGGTTGAAAAGGTAATTGTCCAGGAAATCGGGGGCATATCAAAGGCTGTTGCAAAAGGCGTTGAATTGGCTGATTTAATGGCGGAAGATTTGAAAAAGCAGGAGAAAAAGCCGGCCTCTATATCAGACCTGGTGGTTGGCATAAAATGCGGTTCTTCGGACACGCTTTCAGGCCTGCTTACAAATCCTATTGTAGGGATGGCAGTAGACAAAATAATAGGCTGCGGCGGCAGGGTTGTTTTTGGCGAAGTAACTGAAATGATTGGCGCTGAAAACCATATTGTCAGTAGGATAAAAAACCCGGAGATAAAGGACAAAATCATTAACTCGATTATCAACATTGAGAACAGGGCAAAAAGCGTGGGAGAAGACATGCGTGAGGGCCAGCCTACCCCCGGCAATATCAAGGGCGGCCTCACAACTATCGAAGAAAAAAGCCTGGGTGCGATTATAAAATCAGGTTCAAAAATTATAGATGATTTTATTGAGTATGGTGAGCAGGTAAGAGAAGGAAAACTGACCGTGGTCGACAGCCCCGGAAGAGAACCGGAACTGCTTACCGGCCTGGCTGCCGCGGGAGCTCAAATCATCATATTTACCACAGGCAGAGGCGCGCCGCAGGGTTACCCGATATGCCCTGTAATAAAGGTGACGGCAAACCCAAGGACATATGAAAAGCTGAATGAACTTATTGATGTGGGCTTTACTATAAATGATGATGTTGATGATATAGAATCTGTTTTCGATGCTGACAGCAATAAACTGCTTAGTTATTTCAATGAAGTGTGTAACGGGAAGCTGACCAAGGCGGAAATCAATAAATACAATAAATTCATAAATATTTATGTTACAGGGCCAGTAATCTAAGTAATTTAAGTGCGTGGTTAGTTTTACACTTGATTCTCTTTCAAAGTAAATAGTTTTACGAAAACCTTAAAGAATATCATAAAGGAGGTAGTTAAAACGGTTATTTTAAAGAGGATTTATTACCTAATGATTGAGCAGTATGTTTCCTAAAGGAAGGTGGTAGCAAAAGAGTAATTTGCCAAGAAAATAGCAACTTAAAATGAAAGGAGCAACAAAAGAATGATGCAAAAACAAGATGATGGCGGAGACAAGAAAATCACCATGAAAATTAATAACCAGGAATATAACATGGTGATTAAGCCGCATTGGACCTTGCGGGAGGTTATCCATGACAAATTAGGGTTAACTGGGACAAAAGAAATGTGTGACAAGGGAGCCTGCGGATCCTGTACCGTCATAGCGGACGGGAGACCCATCCTATCCTGTATGAAACTGGCTATTGAATGCGAAGGACAAGAAATAGAGACGGTTGAAAACCTTGAGGTTACAGGAAACCCGTTGGTTGAGGCGTACGCCAATAACCACGCCATGCAATGCGGTTATTGTACTCCCGGGTTTGTGATGACTGCCAAAGCATTGCTGGACAGAAACTCCAATCCGAATGTGGAAAACATTAAAGACGCTCTTGAGGGTAATATATGCCGGTGCGGCACTTACCCGGCTCATATCGGGGCTGTTTTGGAGGCAGCTAAAAAACTGGAAGGAGGGAAAAAATAACCTATGGATAAGAAGAAATTAGGAATAATGGAAATCGAGCCATTAGTGCACGACAGGTATTGCCAGGACGAGTTCTCATTAATTGGTAAGCGCGGCGTATCCCGTATGTGCGGCAAGGAAAAAGCCGGTGGAAGGGCGGAATATACCAGAGACGTACAGCTTCCCGGGATGTTGTATTGCCGGATCCTGCCGTCTCCTTACGCTCATGCCAGAATTAAATCAATGAGCACGGAAAAAGCCGAAGCGCTGCCCGGCGTGAGGGCCGTACTCCGGTATGACGACCCTGAACTGGCAGACAAGCCGCTTTTCGGCCTGGAGACCAAATTTAATGCCGGCCACCTTCCGTCTGATGGACAGGCTTTTTACCATGGTAAAGAAGAGTTGGCGGTAACTCTGGAACAGTGGAAGCAAGGGGCAGGACGTGTACTGGACGGTGTGGCCTGGTGGGAAGGACACCCGGTTGGGGCGGCTGTGGCTGCTGATACTCCTGAACTGGCTGAAGAAGCTCTGAGCCTGATTGATATTGAGTGGGAAGAGCTGCCGATGATCCTGAATCCATTGGATGCATTAAAACCTGGTGCGCCTTTAGTTGCTGCTGAAATAAACAGCAAGAACAACATCATCAGGAAATTAAAGATTGAGCATGGTGATGTAGAAAAAGGCTTTAAAGAGGCTGACAAGGTAATTAAGTTTGAGGGAAGAAGGCGCCCATATACAGTTGCTGATGCGGAACCAATGAGCGACGTAGTCCTCTGGAGAGGCGATAACGTAGAAATATGGGCACACCAACAGCAAGCATATGATGGGAAAATTATTTTTGGCATGAAAATGGGTATTCCGCTGAACAGGATTAAACTCCATGTCCCCTACCAGGGCTCTCAGTTTGGCGGTGGCGGTAACCCCATGATGCACCATACCCACGGGGTCCATATTATTAGCGGTTTATTATCCAAGAGAACTAACAGGCCTGTTAAGACATTCTATAACAGAAGAGATAATTTCTACAATTTGTCCCAGGACGCAGACTGCCATACCACTTTTAAAGTGGGATTTAAAAACGACGGGACAATCACAGCAGTAAAAATAGATAATATCTGCGGCAAAATGGGGCAGTACGGCATAGATCACCTTGAAGAGAATACCAGGATACCCAATTTACTGCTTAATTATCTGGAAACAAATATAAATGTCGCGCCTGCTTACTGGTTCAGGTGTGAGCAAAACCATAACGCTCTTTGTCTGAGCATGGTATTTGATCACGTAGCTGTTGAACTGGGGATGGATCCGACCCTTGTCGCTTTAAAGAATGACGGGGTTGAGGGGCATGACATGGAATACCTCTCCAAGTTTAAGAGACAGCATGGTTTTCCCGATAGAGACAGCCTCGGGGAAGCAATAGAACTAGGGAGAAAAGCTATCGACTGGGATAAGAAATGGCATGAGCCGGGCACAAAGGTACTGCCCAACGGCAAACTGCACGGGATGGGCTTTACCTGGACCCACGAGTGGGACGACACGCGCGGGACCGCATGTGCCGGTGTAATTATGCACTGCGATGGAACAGTAGATATCCTGTCCCAAAAATCAGACGACGGGTTGAATGCAATGACCACCCACTGCCAGATTGTTGCCGAAGAGATGGGGCTTAAACTTGAAGACGTCAATTTCAGGTTCTTCGAGGAAGTGGGCTTCCAGATGATGACTCCGGACGGTTCTTGCAACCTGGCCGTAGATGCTTACTGTACCCGTAATGCCGCCAGGGAGGCGAAACAAAAACTTCTTGAATATGCCACAACTCCTATTAAATTAATTGATATAACGTATCCCCCTGCATTCCCGGACAATTATCCGGACGACCTGGACGTTAATGACAGTGTGGTTTACCTGAAGGCCGACCCCAGCATAAATGTTCCGGTAGCAGAAGTCGTCAAGCGGGCCACCCTGAACCAGGGCGGCACCAGGGCGCCCCTCTTTGCCTGGAATTGGCACCGCCAGGGCAGGTATGGCACTGAAAAAGGAAGACACCGTTTAACCAGGCAGGCGTATTTTTGCGAGGTGGAAGTCGATCCCGGCACCGGCGGAGTCGAAGTTAAGAAAATTGTTAACATAAACGACGTCGGTAAGGCCATAAGCCCTGAGACATGTGAAGGCCAGCAGTACGGCGGGGACTATATGGGAGCCGGCAGGGCCCTGGGAGAGGAAATGATTTACGATCCCAAGACAGGCGTAAAACTAAATGCAAACCTTATCGATTATAAGGTGTTCACAATGCGGGATGTTGATACTACAGTGAACCTTCTCCTTGAAACAGGAATGGGATACGGGCCATACGGGTTGAACGGTATCGGCGAATGTATCGCCACTGTAGTCCCGGGTGTGATTGGAGCCGCTATTTACAACGCCATCGGTGAATGGGTTGATGATCACCCAATGACTCCGGACAAGGTCCTTAAAGCAATTAGTAAAGCAAAAGCAAAGCGGGGTGGTCTGAAGTGAAAAGATTTAAACACTACGATGCACGTACGGTAGATGAAGCAGTATCCCTGTTAAAAGAGTTTGAAGGCAAAGCGAAAGTCATCGCTGGCGGCACTGATATAGTCGGTTTGTTTAAGGATGAAGTCTTTGCCGAAAGGCCGGAGGCACTCATCAACATTAAAACAATACCTGACATGGATTATATCAGGGAAGAAGACAACATGTTGAAGCTCGGCCCGATGGCTTTGCTCGAGGATATTGCTCATAATACGCTGATTATCAGTAAGTATACCGCGCTGGCCGAAGCAGCCCGGCGTACGGCTTCTCCGCATATCAGAGAAATGGGCACTATCGGCGGAAACATATGCCAGTTCTGCCGCTGCTGGTATTATCGCTCGCCAAACAACAGGTTCAAGTGTATCAGAAAAGGCGGAGAAGATTGTTATGCTGAAGAGGGAGAAAACAGGTACCATTCCATATTTGGAAACGTCAAGGATTGCCTGGCGGTCAATCCGAGCGACACTGCCCCGGCCCTGATCGCATTGGAGGCCAAAGTGAAAACTTCAAAAAGAGTCATTGAAATGGCAGACTTTTACCAGGCCGAAGACCCGAAGAAGTTTTCAGTATTGGATGACGACGAGATAGTAGTCGAAATACAAGTTCCTAGGCCTTCAGCAAACGCAAAGAGTAAATTTGAGAAATTTGCGATTAGAAAGTCAATAGATTTTCCAATTGTAAACTGCGCGTCGCTGGTTGAATGCGAGGGTAATACGATCAAGAAAGCCAAAGTATGTCTAAACGCTGTATTTGCCAATCCTTATGCGGTAAAAAAAGCTGAAGAATATCTTGAAGGTAAGACCCTGGATGAAGCAACGGTTGATGCCGCGGCTGACCTGGCTTTACAGGATGCAAAGCCACTGTCGAAGAACGAATACAAGATTGAAATTTCCAAGACATTGATCAAAAAGACTCTGTTAGCCTGTAAATAGTATTTTTAGGTGTAGAGCTTGGGGAGTAAAAGCTCTCCAAGCTCTACAATACTCAGTGACGAAAGTTGATGTTTATAGGGATATAAAAATAAAACTGAAAGGAATTAATTATGGCTTTAAAAATAGCTGTTTGTATAAAACAAATAAGTGATCCTGAATATTTTTCTCAGATCACCCTGGATCCTGTAACAGGCAGTATTCAAAGAGACAAGATCCCGGCCATATTAAACCCCCTGGACGAAAACGCATTAGAAGAGGGTTTGAGAATTAAAGATAAGTACTCAGGTAAATTAACTGTTGTAACTATGGGGCCTCCTCAAGCAACGGAAGTTCTGGAATGGGCCCTGGCGTTAGGAGCGGATGAAGCAGTTTTATTATCTGACAGGGCATTTGCAGGAGCCGACACCCTGGCCACCGCCTATACACTGGCGGAATACATGCGCAAAATGGGGAATCCCGATATTATTATCTGTGGGAACCAGACTGAAGATGGGGCAACCGGACAAGTAGCGCCGCAACTTGCCGAAATATTGAATATTCCCCATGTGACCTGTGTAAGTGAGGCTGAATTTATTGATGAGACTACCATAGTTGCCAAACAAAACATTGAATATGGCGGTTATTTAAAAGTAAAAGTCAAGCTTCCTGCTTTAATTGCGGTGGTTAAAGAAATTAATGAAGTCCGGGATATTACTGCTGAGGGTTTAATGAATGCAGGAGATAAGGATTTCTCAACTTTAAGCGCGGCTGATATGGAGATCAATGTTGATTATATCGGCAATAATGGTTCACCCACAAAAGTAGTAGGAACATTTAAGCAGGAAATAGACCGGCAAAAAGAAATGTTGAGTGGTTCACCGCAAGAGCTGGCCAAAAAAGTGGTAGAAAAGTTGAACCAGGCAAATATTTTATAAGAAAGGAGATCATGGTGAATACGAATAACGAAATCTGGGTATGGGCCGAACAAAGAAATGGAAAATTAATGGATGTTTCCCTCCAAACGCTGGGAAAGGGCCTGGAATTATCTAAAGTTACAAGTGGAAAGCTGTCAGCAGTGTTGATTGGTGATAGTGTTGGCGACCTGGCCAAAGAATTGGTAAGCTACGGGGCAGAAGCGGTTTATATGGTTTCGGACCCGCAACTCAAGTATTACCAGAGCAATGCCTATACCAGGATAATAAGCGAACTTATTACCCAATATAAACCGGGTATCATGTTATTTGGCGCCAACATTACAGGTATGGATCTGGCCCCTGCCATAGCCGCCAGGGTGAGAACAGGCCTGACAGCTCATTGCAGCGACTTGAGCATTGATAACATTGACGGCAAACTTCAGCTTGTTGCGAGTATTCCCGGTTTTAGCGGGGGTATGATAGTCAAGATTACCTGGGACGAAAAAAGACCCTGGATGGCTACTTTAAGTTCAGGAGCGGCTGAAAAACCTGATAAAGATGAATCCAGGCAGGGAGTAATTGTAGAAGTAGATTATAAAGCGACAGAAGAAGACCTTAGAATTCAAACAATAGAAATGGTGGAGAAACAACCATCTGCTATGCCGGTAGAAGGCGCCGCGATTGTAGTTTCTGGCGGGAAAGGAATAAAATCAAATGAAGAGGTTAAACTTGTAAAGAAATTGGCGGAAATTTTAAACGCAGCTGTAGGAGGGACAAGGCCCGCTCGCGATGCTCAGTGGATATCGGAAGACAACTTGATAGGTTCCAGCGGCAAGACTGTAAGCCCCAAACTGTTCATAAGCATCGGCGCCAGTGGAGCGGCTCATTATACCTGTGGCTTTCTTAAATCAAAGTACATTATAGCCATTAATAAAGACCCCAAAGCTCCAATATTTGATGTGTGCGACCTGGGCATCCAGGCCGACTTAAGTGAAATTCTTCCTTCTCTGATAGAAGAATTAAAGCCAGTGTAGCATGCAGAATACATGACATAAGCGCATCTCAGTAGTTTATGGACGGGTTGAAAAAGCTTCTAATGCGGATGTCAGGTTTTCAGAGGCCAAAAAAGAGTACCGGTCGCAGTATTCCTCCTGGAAAAGCAATACTACACCAGTACAATAGTAAAAAACCACAAGTATATTGTAACAATATTAGTTTGTAAAAACAACAAAAGTACACTTTCAGGATGTTATCGTGGCCGATGCCCTCAAATTTTAATGATTTGTAGTCTCGGTACCAGTTACCTGATAACCGTTTCCCGGACTACGCATTATATGGCATTTCAGGCTTGTTCGTGGTTCTAATACAGATTATACGAGGTGCTGTGAAGCCATGCAAAAATGGAAGGACATATACGAAAAACTGAAAAATTATGTAGAGGAACAACCGGATATCGATATTCAAGATAACCTTATAGACATACCAAGGGCAAAACAGCCAGAATTTTATTCCATGTTCGATAAGGTTAGAGATACCTATGTCGCTGAAGAATTTGCTGATTTAATTAATGAGTCTGACCTCTTGAGCGCAGCTTATGTGAATGTTGAACAGGAATTGATGGAACTCCTTGATTTAGAGGATATCCTCATGCCGAGCGATATTAAAAGATTCCTTCATAAGCCATTGGAGCAATTGAGACGGGAAACATTCGACCCATTGTTTGATTTGCTCAGCGGCAAAATAGATTTGCAAAGATTTATTTTAGAGACGTCGGTTAATGTAAACTCATCCTTTAAACAACTATATCAAGAAGGTTACGAAAAATGGACAGTGCTTTCTTTATTGAAGCAATTTGAGCCAGACAAGATTTATCATGTGCCTCTTGGAAAACTAGGCTCAAAACAGGTAATAAAAAGTTCAGTCGCAAATAAAGAATCAGTTCCATTGCCTGTTGAATCAAGACAATTTTCTTTTGAGGTTGGACGCAGGCAATCGCTCTTAGTACCGGATGCCATAATTCACTCCGCCAGGCTGGATAAATATGTTGCTATTAGAACAGCGTTTTGCAGTTCCTTGTGGCCCTCCAATAGTTATAGTGAAAAAAGAGAATGGTATTCTATTGAGTCACTTGTAGAAGAATACGGTTTAATCACCTTAAAGCCGGATTTGTTAGTCTATATTGATGATAATGCGGAAGATATCTCCATGATAGCAGATGCGGAAAAAATCTGCAGGCCGGATATTATTGTCGATTGTATAGACGGAATCAATGTTGATAAGAACTTGTTGAGAGAAAGATTGGAAAATATCAGTTATTGCTATACGATCTTAAATCCAGCAGTCGGCAGCTTTGTGGTGTCCAGGGAAAACAAGCCGCCATACTTGCGTGATGAGCTTGAAAAAGAAATCAGCCTCATAGAGGTTGGTTTCGAAAACTCAAGACTGGGGTCAATTATTGATGCAATTTAGCATGTTTTATCATTATGTCAAAACTGCATATGAAGTTGTTTACAAGGAGGAAATATAATGGATTTATTAGCTTTAATGATAGCTTTTTGTGGAGGCGCTTTTGGCGCATCAATAGGCGCTCTGGGAGCTTTTATCTTCACTGGGATTACAGGATTGATAGGTATAGCGATGGCAGCTTCGGGCGCGAGCTTTAACTTTCTGGGGGAAGTCGCTTTCGGCACCTATTTCGGGCCGCATATAGCGTTTGCAGGTGGTGTGGCCGCAGCGGCTTTTGCAAGAAAAATGGGATATATTGAATCGGGAAAAGATATCTTGAAATCATTATCCGGGTTGAAACAACCAATCGTATTAATTGTGGGCGGCATTTTCGGCATGATGGGCTATGCATTAAATACAGGTATTGCTTTATTGCCAATCGGCATTGACACTGTCGCATTAACTGTTTTCATCCTGGCAATTATAGCAAAAGTCGCATTTGGAACAACGGGAATTGGAGAGATATTCGGTGCGGTACCGGAAGATATTAAGAAAATCGGCGGCAGGTATTGTCTTAACTGCCCCAATGTATGGCTGCCATATGCAACTCTTCCATGTGAAAAGACTTTAATTGGAATTACTGCCGGTGGCGTTTCAGCTTATTTAACGTATTTGATGCTGCAAAATCCTGAAACTGTTCCAGTCGCCGCGTTTGTAGGATTCTGTATATCCGCTGTATCACTGATTATGATGTTCTTTGGCTCGGAGATACCTGTAACGCACCATATAACCATATGTGCTTCTTACGGGGTTGTCGCCAGCGGCGGCAGCATTTGGTGGGGCTTTGCAGCGGCGCTGGCAGCTGCTTTCGCAGGTGATTTTTTTGCAAGAACATTCTATTGTTACGGCGACACCCATGTCGACCCTCCGGCAACGGCGATTGCATTAGTCTCGTTTGTTTTAATGACAATTATTCCAAAAGGCGTTTACGAAATTGAATATATAGCCGCCGGGATACTGGCCCTGGCTGTCATTTACAGTATTATAAGGTATTCTCAGCATGGCAAATGTATAGATGATGTTTGTGCCGAGAAAACAGCTTAAATGATGTTTTAAACCTTATGTCTTTTTATAACAAAAGTCTCATGCAAAACCCCTCATATTCTCCTCTCCTTTTTTAGACCATCATTGAATATTGGCTAAAGCAGCTGATATTTAATGATGGCATTTTTCTAACAGGGTATTTTTTGAGAATTCAATAAATTATTTATAGATGGTAAGGGGCGATACAATCTGTTTGCAACAAGTAATTTTTCAGCGCCAAAATCAGTGGCAGTGGTTGGGGCATCCAAAACACCCGGGAAAATAGGCTATGTCCTGGTCAATAACCTTATTGAAAGCGGGTACAAAGGGAAAGTTTATCCTGTCCATCCAAAAGAAAAAGAGATACTGGGATTAGCCTGTTTTTCGGCTGTAAAAGAAATTCCGGGGGAAGTGGAGACGGCGGTATTTGCAGTGCCGTCCGGCAGAGTACTGGATATAGCGGTAGAATGCGGCCAGAAAGGTGTGAAAAACCTGGTTGTACTGACAGCTGGTTTTAAGGAAACCGGACGAGAGGGAGCCGAGCTGGAAAAGAAATTTATATCCATTTGCCGCCAGTACAACATGCGCCTGCTGGGTCCCAACTGTGTTGGTTTTATTGATACTTATACTCCGATCAATGCCACTTTTCTTAAAGGATTTCCCGCTAAAGGGGGAATTGCCTTCATCTCCCAGAGCGGGGCCATGCTGGCGGCGGTTTTGGACTGGAGCCTGTCGGCCGGGATAGGGTATAGTAAAATTTTCAGCATGGGAAACAAGGCTGATTTAAATGAAGTGGACTGTATATCTGAAGCGGCGGAGGACCCCAATACAAAAGTTATTATTTGTTATATTGAAGACGTGGCATACGGTCCTGAATTTTTAAAAG
>JAMPIU010000155.1 GCA_023667845.1 Dehalobacter sp.
GTTTCATGGCTATCTAGAAACATAAGCTCAAGCAGATTGGGGTTTTTATAAAGTTTGCTTAATGAGTCAAATGGATTGAAGAACATAAAAAGGTAGAACCGTATTATGGACCTCTCTTGTCCCTATCAAGATAAAGAGTCACCAGGATCCAGCCATGATTTAATTTTCCAGTGGTTGAAAAAACTTCCTGCTGAGAGTAGAGTTCTTGATGTTGGAGCTGCATCTGGAACAACAGGTAAATTGGCAATAGGCTTACCATTACAGATCTATGGAATCGAACCAGTCCAAGAATGGGCCGATCAGGCTTCACCTTTTTATAAATCGATGTTTGTAACATCGATTGAGTCCGCACAGGCAGAAATTCTCAAAGGTTATCAAGCGGTCGTCCTCGCAGATGTGTTGGAGCATACTCCTGAACCCAAGAAAAACCTGGAGAGGATCGTAAAATCTCAAACACCCGGAACCAATTTCCTCATATCGGTACCGAATGTTGCGAATATTTGGGTCCGGCTCAACCTATTGCTAGGACGGTTTGAATATGTAGATAGAGGTATACTGGATCGAACTCACCTGCGCTTTTTCACAAGAAAATCGTTTCTCGAAATGCTTCAAGAATCCGGACTGCAAATTTCCAAGTTGGAAGTGACCCCCATTCCGTTAGAGTTGATTCATCCTTTTTTCCTTAATTCAAGACCAGGAAGATATATCTGTAACATCTTACGAGCGGTAACAAGGATATTTCCGACATTATTCGCATATCAATTCGTAGCCCAAGGAGAAAAGCGGCGTGAAAACTACCGAGAGCATTCTTTCAGCTAAAGTCGTCATTGTCCTTCCAGCCTATAACGCTGCAAAAACTTTGCAGAGAACGGTGGATGAAATTCCACAAACCTTTGCCAAGCATATCATCCTGGTTGATGATGCTTCAAGCGATGATACGGTAGCCATCGCTCAAAGCCTAGGATTAAACACTTTCCGCCATGAGAAGAATTCTGGCTACGGCGCAAACCAAAAAACCTGTTATACCCAGGCGTTGGCTATGGGAGCGGATATCGTCGTGATGCTCCACCCTGACCACCAATATGATGCTACGGTAATCCCGGCTTTGGTCGAACCGATCCTTCATCACGAGGCAGATGCAGTCTTTGGATCACGAATGCTCGGAGGGAGACCAAGAGAGGGTGGCATGCCCGGTTGGAAGTATGTTGCGAATGTAATCTTGACTGCGGCCGCGAATATTGTATTCAGCCGTTACCTGACAGAAATCCATTCAGGATTTAGAGCTTATTCGGCCAAATATCTGAAGACTGTAAGATTTCTAGATAACAGCGATGATTTTGTTTTCGATACAGAAATAATTGCTCAAGGGATGGCGAATAATTTGTTCTTTCGAGAAGTACCCATCGTGACCAGATATTTTCCTGAAGCATCTTCTATTAACTTCCGTAGAAGCGTTATCTATGGATGCCAGGTATTGCTGGTTCTATTTCGTTATTTTCTTTATAAACACCACCTGAACCAGGGGAGACAATTCTCTGCGAATTCTGAACCTGTAACAGCGTTGCTGAGAGCAAGGGCATGAGGTGTGAATAATCAGCTGACTAAACCATTCCATCGGACGCATCTACTTCATCGCTTCTGAAGCGATTGACCTCATTATGGCGACACGATTCACAGTTACCTTTCCTACGATCCAAAATGGCCGAGACTTGCTTACCCGCTCCTTTTTACTTTGGGAGCGGCCGCTGCCAGCCGGATTATTAACATTCATAATCTTCTTGGGTATATCGGCTACAGCCGGTTCTCCCTGGCGATTATCTGGTTTTCCGTATTTTAATTATTTAGCAGATGCATTCCTTCATGGGCAATTAAACTTACGGATTGTACCAGCAGATACGCTTGACCTCTCCCTATTTGAAGGCAAGTACTTTTTGTACTGGGGCCCTCTACCCGCAGTCTTCGCTATGCCACTCGTTGCGGTATTTGGTCCCTCTGTTAGTGATGTTATTCAATCGGTCTTTTTCGGAGCTATTGACGTAGGCCTATTTTCACAGCTCCTTAGGCTACTTAATGAAAAAGGAATAATAAACCTTTCTCCAATAAAAAGAGCATTTGTCGTGGTCTTTTTTGCTCTGGGAACCCCATTTACACCTCTCCCAGCAGCGGGTACGGTATGGTTTCTTTTACAGGTTGAGACTCTAGCTTTTGTTCTACTAGGTTTCATAGCAGCGTTATCGCTTGAAAGGTCAAAAGCGTTTTTTGTAACTGGTACTTCCATCTCAGCTATCCTGCTATTACGCCCGAGCGCTGCAATATCATACATATTTCTCGTTTGGTTTCTAATCAAAGAGAATCTTTTTACTGGAAGGCGGAATATTTTTCGGTACTGCCTGCTTGGTTTCATTCCAATATTCGTTACCTTGGTCGCACTTGTCCTCTATAATTATTTTCGTTTCGGAAATATTATGGAAAATGGGCTTAGTTACCATTTAATGGGAGAAGTATTCCAAGAAACATACTTACAATACGGATTATTCAATTTACACTATTTTCCAAATAATTTTTTTTCAACATACCTATTCTATCCCATAGATTTTGAAGCCAAAACAATTACCCCTTTGGGCGGTAGCCTGTATTTACTCAGCCCGCTATTCGTAGGATCAATTTTTGCTTTGTGGTACGAGCGGAAGGAAATAACAACCTGGATCCTTTTCTTCTCTGTATTGGTTGGAAACATTCCAATTCTTTTCCTGATGGGTCCGGGTGGTTTTCAATATGGCCCTCGATACACACTCGATTTTTCATTACCATTGTTGATGCTTACAGCAATCGGAATCAAAAGATGGTCTCCGGCGATAATCGTTCTGATGTTGATTATTTCTGTGTTCCATTACTTGATTGGCGCACTTTTCATGGTTTATGTCT
>JAMPIU010000156.1 GCA_023667845.1 Dehalobacter sp.
CGAAAGGTCCGGAAGGACGAAAACGGAAAAACAACCAGGCGCCAAGCAGGGCGAAGGGCACCAGGGCCAGCCAGGCGGGCAGGACAGGTGGGTTGCCGACCAGGCGTCCGGCTGCCTGCGGGTCGAAACGCTCAACCAGTTCGCCGAAATTGCCGGTGTTGAGGTTCCCATCCAGCAGCGCCCAGGCCGTCTCCCAGGACCCTTTCCCGGCCTGCGAACGCAGCGAGGCAGTTGTCATCTCCGGCGAAGCGCGATAGAGTGCCCCATAAACGACCAATACCAGGCTTATTGCGATTAGGCTCGTCTGCAGCGCCCGCTTCTTGGGGCGGATGAGCCAGGCGACGATCAGAACGAATCCCGGGAACAACTTGGTGAGGATTCCCAGGCCGATTGCCACACCTGCCGGACGGTCCTTACCCTCCAAAATCCATAACAGTGCAGACAGCATAAAGAAGACCGCCAGGGGGTCGAAATACCACCAGCCGTAGCTGAGCACGAGCAGAATCGAGAAGTAATAGAATAACCGCCACTCAGATCCTTCACCCGGATGCAGCTTGCGGTTCAGCTTGATGAATAACGCCAGATTGCCCGCCTGAAATAGCGTGAGCAGAAAAACCAGCAGATAATCGTATACATGCTCCTGCCCACCGGAGGCCAGGAAGAGCAGCCGGGACAAAAAGGGGAAAAGCGGCGGGAACTCACTCCAAAAATCGAAATATGGCCAACCCAGTTTCGACAGGTTGAAGAAATGGGGAAGATCGCCATATCCAATCAGACCTGCGAGAGGCAGAGCGAGGAAGAACATGCTTCTTAACATGAAAAACAAAAGCGAAGATTGTCGACCCAATCTGATCGTGAACATTTCGAGATTTCGGATTTCCGGTATAGATGAAGTATATGATTTTCTATAAATCGTCAGCCATCTACCTATTATGGGCCGTAATTCAAATCGACCCGAGGCAGGTTACATTGATCTGCGCTTTCAGTGATATCTCGGAAAACGTACGGGGTGTTCCACTTTGAGAAGTAAACCCTATCCTCGAGCAGCTCATAATTAGTGTCGAAGTAGGCGTTAAAGATTACCCGAAAAGTATTAACCGGTGTGATGGTTGGATAAACTTGATCCGCAGTCCCTTCACCTGGCAGGTAATAGGCGTTTAGAATCGACATTCTTTCTTGATAACATATATGAGTATCTTGATCTGATTTCCAGTGCGCCCCTGGGCCATGGTCTCCTTGAATAACGATTATTGGCGCTGTCCTCGACTTTTCCAGAATTGCAGATACAGTCTCCTCCATTATAGTGTTCAAATAGGTCATTTGCCCTGTATACCCTTGTAGATAATCCTCAATGGTTCCTTGAAAAGAGTCTCCATCTGAGAAACCTTTATCCGGTATTGGTCGTTCTTCACCATTCGGTCCAAAAGCAAAAGGTGGATGTGGCATCAAGATATGAGAAAAAACAAATTTTGGAGAAGCCTGTTCGGGGATATTCGCAATATTCGAAAATACATCCAATTTTGCTCTTCGATACCAATCAGGATAGTATTGATCTAGCCAAAAATCTGCCAGCGTCGTCGAAAGAAATCCAAATTCAAATCCATTAATCCATAGAGACGTGTCGAGGAAGACATCCGCATCGCGGATGTCTGACATAGAGATTCCATCTGAGATCGAAATAATCTGATATCCCTGCTCAGCCAACGTTTCACGGACATTACTGTCACGGATAAGTTGTGAAAGCGGTTGTCGTTCATCATACTTATCACTTACCTGATCTGATAGCTCATTTACGTATTGGTAGTTCAATGATGACGAGATAGACAAAGCTGTCTGGTTATAATTCGCGTGACTGTTCTCAGCAAGAATGAACCCCTTTTGCTTTAAATAATTTATAAAGTGTGCATTATCATACCCATAATAATTTTTTAATAATTGATCATTGCCATAGCCATCCAAAATTATGTAATAGATATCAGGAGATATTTCCGGGTTTGATACTAACGGTGCCAATCCAGTCGAAAAATTATCAGAAAGAGTGAATTCTTCATTATTCAAGGTTGTTACCCCTAATACAACCGTAGGAAATATCAGTGCGATGATAGAAACCCTAGTAAGTAAGCTATTTAACGTTGCTACCAACTTCGTATGACGCAAAATCAACAAGATACCCAAGCAGAGAATTACATAACTAACTATAATCACAACTCCTACACCCTTACCAATTAGCCCACCTTGATTATTCATTATTAAGTTGTATCCATGTTTCGTGTAAAAGAAAATCAGGAAAATAAGTGTTGATATTACAGCAGCCTTTTGAAGGTTCTTCAATAACAGATTAGTGATGCCAAAAATGAAAACCGAGCTAGCTAATAATACTATTAACGTTCTGGTGACTTCCGAAACCGATATTTGAGCCTTGTTATAAGCGAGAAAATTTACTAATGGAAAAAGAGCTATTAGAACAGGATGGAACGGGATAATCATTACCTTTTTTAGGATTGCCATCGATTCTCTCCTTGAATTATGACCATCTGGGTAGGTCGTTCGATTAAGAACAAATGATTTTTATTACAAGAGAATTATTATCCCTGTATTCCGTTTTACCGCATTTGGATAGAAATTCATCAAAAAAGAAATCGGCTGCATCTCGATGATAGCCTGTAGGATCATGGTGGCTGAGAAAGCGGAAATCAGCTTCACTATAAAAAAGGTGGGTTATTCCATGAGCTTTTAGTAATCGAGCAATCTTTGAAGTGTCTCGGGTTTTGGAAATAAGTTGTGTCCATTGAGAATGTTCTGTGTCTGGATAACACCGCCCATCGCAGTAATACCCCATTCCATCCCATAAAAATAGGATCGTCTCTGACGAGTCAAGGGTTAAATTAGCATAAGCTATGCCACCATAATCCC
>JAMPIU010000157.1 GCA_023667845.1 Dehalobacter sp.
GAGGCTTTGTACACCTTCTATTTTACCAGAAAAAAGGGTGTTTTTCTCTATCAAATGCCCTAAAACACTAGGTATTTCAAGGCGTCAAGGGTTCGATTCTTGGTGCGAAAGTTGAGTTATTTATTAACCAAGTTGTCACAGTAGGGTGAATAAGGTTCCATATAAATGCAACTAATACAATTGAAAGTATAGTCATCCCTATATATGCTAATAAGAAATTTAAATAATTAAAATAGTTCTTAATTTCATCTATGGAGCCCAAATTGTAGAATAACTTAATTTGAAAGTAATTTATCGCTAATACCCCAATACTATAAATCAGAGAAATAGTAGTTTTATCAAAATTGTTTTCAATTCTTTTACCGCTATTTAATTTTTCATAGATTAGCTGACATGCAAAACCAGGAGCTATAATTAACAGAATAGCTATGTATTGATCCAGATAAACACCCCCTCCATTTTTAGATTAATACCTTCTATATTGTGGTCATAGTTCCTACTTCTACAAAAAATTTATTCATCGAAAAGCGGAGGACATTGTTTCCTCCGCTTAAAGTGGTTATTACTTGTTTTTTTAATCTTATTACAGAACAGTTCCACCCGCTCTATTTCCCCATTGCCAAGTCTATATTTCCTTCAATCCTTTTTTGCAACGTGCCGATCCCGGCAAGTAGGGGTATTATTAAAAATGGTATATGCAAAACAAAAGTTTCACCTCTCTTTATTCCTATAGCTCCAGCTGCCAGGTACACAGCTGTTTTATGTTATCACCCTTGGAGATATAGCAAAGGAAACCGATCTCACACCCCTGGAAATCCTTGGGCAGGTTCGCGTAATAATCAAGGCTGGCGGCTTTAATAAATCGGGCTTCAAAGTCAGAATCAATTCTTTTTGGCGCCGGCCGCCCCAGGAAATATTCACCGAACCTACATAAAAAATCGGATATACAATCAGGGTTATCCTTTAATTCGTTGAAAATAGAATTTCTCTGCGCCGCTGTCAGCCTGGAAATATAATCGGCGATCTCCGGCAGGAGCGGCTTTGTTATCTCATGCTTACTTCCCTGCATATTCATAACCTCCAGTGAATAAATAAACTACCCTTATCTGGCACGTGGCTTTTTAGATAGCCTGTTTTTCTCCGCTTCCTGATCCATCCATTCTTTAACCTTATCTTTGGAGAATATTTTTTTATTCCCAAACATCACACTGGGAAACTCCGGCCGCCTCGCCAGCTCATAGGCTTTGTTCATTCCGATCCGTAAATACTGAGCCAGTTCATTTACGGTAAGATAGTCCGGAAGATCCTCATTGCGTAATTTTCGAATATCTATGGAATTACCCCCTTCAGGCTGACATTTACCTGCTTCGACGCCACATGAAAGGCCAAAATTAAATTTCATTGCAGAATTCCTGTTGTGGAGTTTTTTTAGAATACAAAGCATATCAAACAGAATTCTTCGTTCAGTCTTCGATGCAGCCCTAAACACGCTTGTAAAACCATTGTTGAAACTCCCTGCCAGTTCTCTTTC
Source organism: Dehalobacter sp. (assembly GCA_023667845.1). Lineage (NCBI taxonomy): Bacteria > Bacillati > Bacillota > Clostridia > Eubacteriales > Desulfitobacteriaceae > Dehalobacter > Dehalobacter sp. The sequence goes on from JAMPIU010000157.1 coordinate 1,532, forward strand.
CTTTGGCGCCAGATCGCCTTTCCATACCCCGGCCACTCGCCGCTCCCAAACCTCAAGATTTCCCACAATCCCACCTCCCATTATTTTCAGGTGAAATAATTTTAAGTGTAGCGGGCCGCCGCAGCGAACCCGCCCACCCCCTGGTTGATCTTAACATTCTATGGTTAATTCTGTAGTATTTTTTCCTCAATTACTTTTTCAATCATGTCCCTGTGCTTGCTATTAACGTAGACAAGACCATCTTTAAAAGCCACTACAAAGAGCTCAATGGGAAGATCAACAAATTTAACCATACTTTAATACCTCCTCTAGCATTATATACCTTGTGCCTATTACTGGCTCAGCCTCAAACCGGCTATAAATCCTGCCTTAACATGGTCAGCCGCTTCCAATGCACTGATACTGTCAATTAATATGTCAGTTAATTTCTTATCATCATCGTTAAGCTTAACCTTGATAGTATCTACAGCGGCTAACATTTCTTTTTGACTATTTTCGTACTCCGTGCTTCTGATAACCTTAGCGCAGCACTCACCTATAAACTGAATGAATTGTTTTCGAACATTTAAACTGCCCCCTCTGACAGAACCGAATTATGCATCTCCGGAAAAACATTTTTAAACTCAGAAAACCAAAAATATTGAGTAATAAAGCACATCTCATGAGCATACCATGTCTGGCGGCCGTTAATTTTTCTTGAAAGTGAGCTTTTGGATATCCCCATTTTTTTAGCCAGCTCAGGAATTGTTATTTCATGCTCAGCCATGAGCTCTTTAAGCCTTCTACTAACGACATTTTTCGTCATTAATAATCCCCCTTTTTCATTGCCCCATGTTGGCAGCTTTGCTATAATAACAGCAAAGCAAGCCCGTTTTCAGCGGGTTTTGTTAGAACTGCAGGAAGGATCACGCTGCCAGGCTGGACCTTCCTGCTTTGTTTTTACTCCTTTTTTGCTTGTCCATTTTTTAGCCACTCTAAAAGCGCCTGGCGGCTGAAGCGCCATTGCCGGCCTACCTTTTTGGCCGGTATTACATTCTCTCTAACGAGCTTCAACAGAGTGCTTCTACCAATCTTTAATAATTCTGCCGCCTGCGTCACGTCCAAGACTTCATTTTCCAATAATCACCACCACCTTTTTTTGCAAATTATACTCTAATATTCTACTTATTGCAACACTTTATTTAATCGTTGTTACACTTAGTTAACTCACAACACCTTTTAATAATGTTTTCGGTATTATATTAATTATATTTAATCTAAAATATCGATAGATAACTCAAATAAACTAAAAGAAATTTTATTGACATAGAATGGTTTTTTCTGTTTTTCTTTATTGTCAAACATTGTCGGAAAATGTGGAACGAAAGCTTCTCCAAATTACTCCAATTTTTGATATAGTTCCATAAAGGAGTAAAAATTAAAATCGGGATTTATTCTATTCCAATCAGACTTGGAAGTAGTAAGGAATTAGATCTTAAAAGGAGGGGGATTCCATGGGAAGAAAATATTTAGTCATTCTTTTGTTGACACTGTTTTTTGTTTTATCTTTAAAAATGAGTGCCCAAGCCTCACCACAGGTAATTCTTGATGGTAAAACTCTTATATTTGATGTACCACCCACTATTGAGGACGGACGAACGTTGGTCCCGCTACGTGCTATTTTCGAGGCTTTGGGAGCGATTGTTAAATGGGATGAAACTACTAAGACAGTTACTGCCACTAAAGACGATACGGAAACAAAACTTGTTATTGGCGGTCAGGTTTCAAAAAACGGGGTACCGGTAAATCTTGACGTGCCAGCAAAAATCATTGATGGCCGGACAATGGTACCTTTAAGATTTGTCAGTGAGGCATTTGGCTGTCAAGTTGAATGGAATAATGATACCCAGATTATAAATATTAATAAGATTTCACCTTTGCATATTAATGTGTCATCTGCCTTATACGATAGCAAAGAAGGTCAGTTTTCTATCAAATACCCATTAGGGTGGACTATAAAAGAACAAAATCAAGGCAATACTGGCTCCGGCGTTCTAATGACACCAGTAGATAAAAAGCTTGCAGGGATTCTTGCTTTTTCTATTCCAATAGATAAACAATATACTATAGATGATGCCCTCGTGCTCTATACATCAAGTTTTTCAGAGGATTTTATAGAGATATCCCGTAGTAAAGTTAATATCAACACTGGTGAAGCATGGCTTATATTGAACAATCAGAACGAAAAAGTATCTTCTAATGCCTATGTGATAGTCTCTGTCGATAATTATCGTTATTATCAAGTAATTGCTTGGGGGGAGACACCCGACTGGCCAGCAATTGAAAATTCTTATAGGGAGATAGTGTGTAGTATTTCTCCTGCTAAAAATGAAAGTAAAATACCGCCATCTAATATAAGCTCTGAACTATCAAAAGAATTTGGCAGCATTGGCGGCCTAAGCAGTTATAAAATAAGTGATTTTACAATTAGCGACACAATTTTTGTAAGCTTTGAAATGAATGATTATGATGCAGATAAAAGGTGGCATGAGTTACCAGAATCAACACGTAGGTCATTTTTACAGTCTGTCCTAAACCGCTTACGTGGTTGGTTTCCTAATAAGGATATTTCTGTAACAGTTAAATTAACATTTGATTACCACACTTGGAACCCGGATCTAGATGACCATATTGTAAGTTTTGATGTTAAGAGAGGATGGTATGTTTCAAATACCTATTATAGTGGCAGTGCATATTATTTTAAAAGTTTAAATACGACTTCCATAAATCCAGATAAGTAATTAATATCATTTATATAATTAAAGCCATGCCCCTTCAAACACATGTTGCAAGGAAACACCATTTTTCAACCAGGGCTAAGTCCTCGGGAGCCAATCTTTTAAGGGCTCCGTATGTTGCCGCTTTTTCAGCTTCTTTCAGCGCGCTCCTGGCTAAGAGCCGATCCCGCAAATCAGTGAACCACTCCGGCTCAGTCATGGGGTTCCCGGTAGTAGGAGAACCCAGACGGCAAAGATGAGCCCTTAGAGGGGCCATGTTTGCATTGAGAAAAACAATCTGTACCTGCAGGTCTTTATGCCGGTTCAACGGAGGGATAGGCATAAAGTTTGCCTTCTACGCGCCGGCGCCAATCAGGTTTTTTTGGGCAAGGTAATCACCGCCCGTTTTTAAATGCTTTTGCCGAACCTAACGCGACAACAGGGCCACCCTCCGTAACAACCACCATGTTGGTATCCCCGCCAACAGCATTGCCTATTCCAAAGATTTCCCTGAAAAATCCCCCCGCCTCAATGTTTAGAACTACAAATTTATAGATCTCTTCTAAGGTAAGATCTTCCCACTGGGGTACGATATCCTTTAATAGCTTATTTGGTATCTCAGTGTTGCCGGCGCGTACCATTGCAGGCTGAAAAGTATCCGTATCGGGCTGATACCCATAATGGCTTCTTATGTTTCCGTTTTCATCGTTGGTATAGATTAACATCACGGGGAGTATTTGCCCATTAACATAAGGGACCTTTTCATACCCGCCAATAACAAAAGCAAAATCCACTGGGTATTCAGTCAGGCCAGTATTTATTTCCTCAGCAATTTGAAAAATGTTCTTACCTTCAATACTAATGTTCCGGAAAACATCAGAACTTTTCCACACCACCGTTCCGTCTTTCTTTTTCAAGCTACCGACACCGGTGTGACCTATCACATATTTGCCACCCAGTATATTAATTTTGGGACAATCGTCACTGAATGTCTTGTAAAATCCTGTGCCGCCATCTGTGCCGTTTGTAACCCGGCGTGAGTCCGACCCCATGACAATTCCTTTACGCGAGACCACACTCATTATTAGGGACATTTTGAGACCCCCTTTATTACTTCCCCGGGTATCACAGTTATACTTTCAAACGAAGCGGCCCATTCTAATACGTCTTTTGCCGTCTCTTTGTACTTATCAACGGACGCATCTTCGTTTCCTCCGGGAACGTGAGTTAATAAATCCTGTGGTAGTAATGTAAGCCCCTGACCCTGTAGTTTTGTCAGATTAGACGCAGCGTCAGCAATTATCTTTTCTTGTTCTGCCATCTGGCGATCTGTTTCCTGTTGTCTTGTCTGGTTGAATTGTTCCTGCTGCTCAGCTGCCCGCTGCCGGCTGAACTCCGCTGTTTGCCTGTAGTTTTCGGCAAACCCAGTTAACCCAATACTCTCAGCTCCAGCAGCTAAAGATTCGTACATTGATGCCTCACGATTATAAGCGGTACTTCCCCAGTCAAAGAAGGTTTTTTCGGCAGCGAGTAAACCTCTTAACGCTGCGCCCTCTTCTTTTAGCGCCTGAATTCTTTGTAATGCCCCGTCAATCGTGGCCTGTGTCTGGGAGTTCTGTGCCTTAATAGTGTTTTGAACGGCGATCCGCTCGGCTTCTGATTTGCTGGATATGGCGCTCTTTTCATCATCGATAGCCTGTTCAGTGAACCCGGCAGCCTTTAACCTTTCTAGCGCCGCCTCTCCTATGGCAATACCCAAGCCTTCTTCTATTGCTGTCAAATCTTTCTTAACCTGGGCAGACTGCTCTTCGCTCATGGTTCCGCTTTCAATCTGACTTTGAAGAGCCTGGTGATACCCGGCCATTTTGGTAAGGTAATCCTGTTCCTGCTGATACTGTTGAATTTTTTGCTGTCCTATGGTGATATTGTCCTCAGCTGCCTGGCTTAAGCTTAGTTGCGCTTTCCTTGCTTCACCGGATTTATAAACAAACAGTGCAATAGCCCCTGCTATTAGAGTAAGGCCACCGGTAGCCAGAGCTGATGTTGTTGCCAGCCTACTCATGGCCGCGGAACTTATATTGGTAGCTGTGGCCAGGGATATTTCCCCGGTTGCCGCAAGCCCGGCTGAAGCGGCTATAGCTGCATTGGTTCCTGAAAGAGCAGCCATAATCGGTGTTACCCTTGAATATACACCCATAATCATCTTGCCGGCCAACAGGAGAGATCCCAGACCTAAACCAGCGTTTATTGCCCCGGAACTAACCTTATTTAAACCCAAAATGGTTTGTTCAAGAACATCTATCATACTCTTTAAAGTGGTCCTAAGCCCCGTATCACCGGCGCCGGAAAAAGTCTCGATAAATACGGCATGGAGGGATTTGGCTTTTCGTTCAATTGTGTCAAGCTGCTGGGCAGCCATCTGCATAGTCATTCCCTGAGAATTAATGCTCCTGGCAACGTTTTTTGTGATTTCATCAAAGCTGCCAAGAGTGGCGGCAAGTTTACTATACTGAAACTTTCCAGATGAAGCAGCCAAGACCGCCTCGTTTAGTTCCTCCTGGCTTATTTTGGTATCCTTTGTCGCCAAAGCTAAATCGAGAATGATATCATAGGCACTCCGGAGTTCCCCGTTAGCATCCCGCATTTTTACGCCAATGGCTTCAATGGATTCTTCTATTGCCTTAGTGGGAGCGGATAGTTGAACAAAGACTGTCCGAAGCATACGGCCAAGGTTGCCGCCCTGCCCCTGAAGACCCGTTGCCCGAACCGCTGAGGCCCCGACCCCTAAAAGTTGATCCATGTCAACCTTTGCATTTTTTGCGGCTCCGGATGCTTGCTGTAAGATTTGTATAAGGTCCGATGCCTGAGCCATTGATTCGTGAGATAAGCGGGTAAGGCTGTCCATTAGTTTACCTGAAAAGGCCAGGACTTCATTTGTGGATTTGAGTTCTTTACCGTAAACGCTTAATGCGGCCTCATTACCTTTTACAGCATCCTCAAGCTTAACAGAGTCAATGACATTGAGTAGAATAGCATCATTTGTAAGGCCCATTACAGTTTCTAGATCCTTGTACATTCGGCCAAAAGACCTGGCGCTATTCATAGTGTCATCTAAATCGGCGCCGTATTTAATCGTAAGGTCAAGGGCTTTTTGTGTCGCCGCATTATAGGCAGTTTGGTCATGGGCGATCTCGGGGAGGACTGTCTGGAGCCCCTTCATTCCACGCTCGACGTCAATTAAACCTTTTTTCATAGTTTCCAAAACACCAAAGATCATAGCGCCTGTTAACAGCCAGTTCGCATGGTGAAACAAGACGTTGGGGTTAAAGACACGAGACAGCACACTGTACTGGTTTGACAGGTCTTTGACCGTTCGGACATGTTCCCTTGACACCTGGTTGACCGTCCTGGTCGCTTTTTCAATCTCTTTGGTATTGTTCCCGACAATAGATAAAGCACGGCCGTACTGATCATAAATAACCCTGTCGCCTAAAAGCTGCGTGGCCATGCTGGTATTGGAGACACGCGCTAAATCGGCGGCGGTTACCCTGAGCATTTTCAACTGTTTGTCCAGCATAGCGGTTTCACTAGCAAGCTGGCGAGTAGAAAGCAGTGCTTGACTGTAGTCAACCCCAATTCTCGAAATGATTTGAAGCATTGCATTGTCTGGCATTTTTAATCATCTCCAATCAAAAGGAATTTTTACTAAAACATTGAAATAATAACCAAAAGGAGGTTTTTACTATGTCTTCAGCCCTGCGAATAATCGGAATTATTGTGATTATTGGTGGATTTATATGTGGGCTATGTATTATTTCTGAGATTGAGCAGCTATTAGTCGGCATCATATGTGTTTTTTCTGGTGTAATAATCGGTGTAATGCTTTTAGCAGGAGCGGTTATTATTGATCTTCTTGACAGGATCGTAGTAAATCAGGAAAACATATTGCCGGAAAACGAATCAATAAAACCCGTTCAAGACAGCGTAGAAGGCTAAATTTACACCGATTGACGCTTTAGTTAACCGCTGGTTATTTATAGTTGAAGTAATCCCTTGCAATGTTGTCTCGGTTTTTATTATTCCGCAGTGCCCCAATAATTTTTAAGTACGCATCGTCCAAGGGATTAAGCATATCGACGCCCAAGATTTTTAAAGCAGCCTCGGTTTCAACAAGGCTGGCCAAGAGACAGTTTACTTCTATCAACCTACTGCATATATCCTCTGTTACCTTACTGGCAAGCGCCATAAGAAAACCGGTTGCCGCCTCAAGTTCACCCTCGTGCTCAGGCGGGATTTCCTGCCGCTGGACCTCTTGATTTGTAAGACAGGCAGCTGCAAGTGCATCGTTTAACCCTTGAACAGTTTTACGAATTTCATCCAGATACATGAAACCACTTCCTTTCAGGGATATATAGACCCGGGACGAATCCCGATGGCGGGCCAATTAAAACTTCTACAGCCACCTGTGACACCCGCGCCTTTTGCGTAGAAGACGGAATTATTACTTCAGGAACCGGACTAATCCTACCTGCCATACTATCTCACCTCAATTTTTTAGAAAATCACTTCTAACAGGTTAATCACTCCCTCCGGTGCTAAGCTCCACGGCGCCAGATCCGTCCTTCCAGGCGATTTTGAGTGAAAGTGGCGCATTACCACGGGGAGCGGATCCGCTTAAAACCTGCCGTTTATCAATACAAATGCCGGCTGCGACAACCAGGTCACGAACGCTCGTATCTTTCAGATTCCTATTTTTGATTTCCCGAAGAAACGTATCAGCAGCTTCCTCGAATTGCTTCGCCAGGGCAACATCGGCCGTTAATTTGTTCTCGCCGAAAGCTTCTCTAATGATAAAACCTACGGTTTCCCTGTTAAGGTTAAATTTTTTAGCGGTTTTCGTAATGTTTTTGGTCACTAGAAAATCTTCGATAATCTGATCCCTTGTTTCGTCCGGAATTTTGTTGTGACCGCCCCGGCCGGTGTTGGGCATAGGGCTTAAAACCTCAGTATCGCTTTCCCCGGGGGGTATGACTTCGAGATCGCAATACCGAATATTATTTTTTTCGGTATTGTCTGGTTGGGGGGGTTCGGTTTCGGTAAGTATAAGCTGGGTAGATGGATTTTTGTTATTTGTCATAATATGGGCAATGCTCCTTTCTTGGTGTGGGGAAGGGGGGAGAAATCAGTTCACCCCGACACCCACTAAAGATAAAAAGACATACTATTTTTTAAATGTGTTATACTATTTACTATTATTTAATTAATTAGTGTGCTACAATGTTTAAGGGGCGGTTGCGGTCATACATTTCGCATAGGGCATCCATTATCTCAGGAGGGAAAGTTTGAGGATCCCGCTGAAGTTGGTTTATGATATAGCGCTCAAAACTGCCGGATGCTCTTTTTCTGTTTTTCGCCCGGCAGAACCAGGCCCAGAGGATCCAAATCGACGCATGAACTTTAACCGGCAAAGTTGCCCTTGAATAAACAAGGTTCCAGCTTTGTCGTTTAACCCGCTCCTGCTGCTGAAATGTAGCCAAGTATCCAGGATGTTTTAACTTTAACTTTTCCACCCGCCGGCACCGGTCCATGTGTTCAAGACGGTCACCGGCCAGGTCAGGACAAAAGCTGAAGCCGCACCTTTCACAAAATTTGATTTTCATTTTTACATAAACCTCATAATATTTTTTGTTTTAGCCGCCTCCCGGACCCGCTCCCCTGGGGCGGCATTTTTCTTTATATAAATATCCCACTATGGTTGATATAAGGAGTCAACTCAGCGGGATAAGCCATGTTCAATATAGGGTGAGTTAAATACCCTGATAGTGTTTTTAACCACCGCACAACACTTGAAAAATAGCAATATTCTATTGAAGCAATCTGAGACTGTACTGTTCCCTTCCCCTGAAGCCATATTCTCTTAGCTCTACTCGCCATGTTAGACCATTCCATTATAGGCCGACTTTCAGGCTCACCGTGAACGGTGCGAAGAAGAAGGTTTGTCCCGGTAGTCACTTTTTCACAAGTCGAAAGAGTCGATCCGGTATGTATGGGCAAAATCTTGTTAACATGACTGCTGTTTCCCTGTGGTTTAATATTTATTTTGCTTAAAATATTACCCATACTTGGTTCCATTAAGGAGATTACCCCCCTTGTAGTTGACTACGTAGTCACTTGCATGACTACGCCTCACCCTTACTCCCATAAGGACTAAGGGGATTTGTAGTCACGTAGTCACTTTTTCTCAACATACTTTATAAAAGAAAGAAAAAATAAATTCAAGTTTAGGTTTTTTTATCTCTTAATATATATTTGTTTTTTAATGACTACTGACTACAATATAAGGTTAAACCTTGGGAGAGTAAGGACAAAGGCGTAGTCAGTTTGTAGTCAGCGTAGTCGATTTAATGACTACAGCCCTTTTTCAAGTACCCCCCACTTGAAACAATGCAAACGGCGTGGGCCACCATTCATTCTTACGCTTTTTATCTCAAGCGCCTTTTTATCAATCAACTCATTGAAAACAGCGTCTGGATTAAAGCTATGCCGCTTAAGTTCCTCCCGTAAAAGAGATCCGAATACCCCAACCCCAATACCATCTTCCCATTTCCCAAAAACTCTTCCAATAACATTTGCGCCTTCTTCAAAACTACTCCGGTTTGAGAAAATGAAATCGCGAATAACATCGAACCCAGCGATCCCCGTGCTTCGATTACTGTTTTTTAGAACTAACTCACAAAATGGTTCTTCAAAAAGTACAGGCAAGCCACTTTCCCCGAAATCCAAATCCCACCCAAAACCAAACAAATCATTAATCAAAGTTGCCACCAAAACTATCGCCGCGAAATACTTTGCTTTCCTCTCGGCAACTTCTACACCCTCACAATGAGGCATTAACGAGACCCAAATATCTTTAAATTTTTTTCTTAATTTCGGCCATTCGTTCCGATTATCTATTAACCACCTAACAAACCTTGGTGCCCCATGACCATAATTCTGGAGTGCGGATTCAACAGCAACTTGAACACTCTCCCCGCAGCTGCCACCCCATGGATTTCTGACTGTTAGAACTCGTGCCCGGGCACCGGTCCACGTTGACACGTCTTCCAATGCTGCTTCACCCGTAGTTATCGCCACTAAATTCCACTTTTTAACAAACTGGTTGCCTCCGGTTTTTGAGCCTCGGGTTTTACCCGTTCCATTTGCAATTAGATAAACCAAATTTTTTAATACCCTTTCATCAAGTACCGAATGAGTATCATCTAAAAAAAGAAAGCAGTCATTTAATGAGTAACACAGGTTTTCAATTCCATATGGTGTTGCGTTAAATAATTTCAAAAGTGAGGCGGGTTTTATTTTGCCACAATACCCCAGGGAACTCCCTGCAATTATACCCGCTGATGTCTTTCCAGTGCTGGAGCGATCCGCTATATCAACAATGAATGAATCCATATCTATGATTTTCAAAATGAACCCAACATAAGCAGCGGCTACTATGATCATTAATTTTGCTCTCCCCATAGTAGCAAACCTGATGTTATTAACGTAGGCATCATAAGTTCCCCTCGGTTGGAGTGCCTTTAAAGTCAAATTTGTATCGATATCGTTGCTATGAAAACAAACCGAGACCGCCTTTTCACTACTGTAAATTGAATCACCTAAAATAAAAGAACCACCATGCCACCCAAAGCGTTCGGATGTATGGCTAACCCCAAGCCTGTCCTTATTGATTGCCTCAAAATCCCCCAAAAAGGAAACCAGCTTCCCTGCCTTGTGTATAGTTATGGGTAACCCCATATTAGACAAACCAATAAAACGCTTAGGATCTGCAAAAGTGATTCGCAGGTCCACTATTTTATGCAAGATACCATCACGCCAAAAACCGAATTCAATTTTTTCGGGACCTCCGTTAATGTCCACGAGTCGGCGATTTATTAAAATCGGACAAAAACAATCTTGAATGGTTTCCATTCTACCCGTGATGATATTTTTTTCCAGATGGAACAAGCCGTCCCTGTTTAAAGACCACCCGGGCGGGATAATAAGTCCAGCTACCTCCACCGGCATACTACTATCGTCAGAAAAACAATCACCAACAGTTCTATCACTGGTTTCAACTGGCAGTGTATTTTCTTTTTTGGTTTCTGTCACTGCTTTTTTTAGATCAGTCTTAAATCCCCTAACACCAACTGCTTCAACATCATTGATAAATCTCTGATATTCGACCTCTGACACTATAGACAAAGCAAGTAAGACCTGATCACTTAAAAGGATCTGCTTAGCTTGACCAGGTTCCCGCTTAATATCACCTAAGGCTAAATCTAAGATCTTCGTGGCTTCTTCTGTAGCCATAAATGGTCTTTGATTTGTTTTAATCAAATCTAACAATGCTGTCGAAGGGTTATCAACACCCGTTTCTTGAAAGTGATATAACCAATCATCAACACCCATTTTTTCAGACATCAGTATTCTCCTTTCGTGGGAGAATACACAAATTCACGTCCGCTCCACGATTGGATAACTCCCTGGCCAGTGCAATCATTGCCGCCCGGATCAGGCGATTTTCGGCGGCGTCACTGTCAAAAATGATACTAACGGACCGTCGCCAATTTAGTAAATTAAATTCTTGACAAACACCCTCTGAAGTCCGCCAGCTCCACACCCCGGCTACACCAACGGCGGGAAGGCCAGCCTGGACTAAGGACAGTGTCTTTTTTTCGCCTTCGGTTACATAAAGCTGAGTGTCTTTTTTTAACTCTTCCCCTGGTAATGGCAGGTAGAGGTGATTCTCCTGGCCTTTTCGTGATAAATACCGAATTTCTTTTGGTCCCTTACTTTTGTTTCTATAGCCGTCTTCAACACCTTCAATATATAGGGGCTCATCCAACCGAACGCGCCGGAACCCATCAATGTGGGGGTAAGGAAACACAAGGCCGCCGCTTTTGATATCGCGCCGCTGGAAGAGGCCTTGAAGTTCGTTTTGGTCAGCGGACCATAGACCGGCACGCTTTATTAGGGCCATGTCGGTGATACCACTTTGTTGAAGCTGTTCCAAATGTCTTTCGTTAAGTTTTTTCTCCCCGCTCATTTATAAAACTCCATCTTCTTTTTTGTTTTATATCCCTGCATTCTTTTCCAACCAGCGGCGAAGACTATCACGTGGGATAATAAACTTTTTACCAATTTTCACTACTGGGAACCCAGGCCGGTGACAAAGCTCATAAATAGCCTGTTTTCCGAGAGGGATTATCCCTTCTTTCCAGATTATTTCCGGGACCAGATTAACCGGCAGCTTATCCCAATCAACAACCATTTTTATCCCTCCATTACCTGTCTTACAAATCCATCTTCATTAAAAAGTTCACCCTCGGGCACTCCTAGACAACCAGCAGTTTTTTTCCGCAGTTTTGGGTATGCATACCGTTTGCCGCTAATAACCTGGGAGATTAAACTAGGATTAACTTCTAACATGAAGCCCAATTTTGTTACAGAAATTTGCCTTTCCTCCATGGCCTTTCTTAGCGCAATCACGTTGACTTTACACTTCCTTTCTGGTATTATTTAGTTAAGAGTAATTACTTAACACAAAAAACATTTACTCTTTACAAATCAATAGTATCAGTAACAGGTAATTGGTTCAAGAGTAAACAATTACCTCTTTGATTAAAAACAAACAATTACTACCCTGATAAGGGGGTTATTAAATGGAATGGGTAAAGCTAAGCAAGGCAAGGATTAAAAAGATTTCCGAAGTTGATTTTGTTATTGCTGACTGTGGTAGAGATAATGAAAATGGTCCCCGGAAATATAAGATCTTAAAGGAAATTCAATATGATTTATTTCCGCGTTTATTGAACTTGCATTTATCTAATGATGAGGAAGTATGTAAATTTGTTTCAAACTATGGGTTTCTTGGACTTTATTGGCATTACATTAAATATTGGGATGGCAAATTACCATTGGATCCATTGATAACACAGATATTTAGCATCCCTCTTCACAGGGTGTTTTCTAAGGGCGAATTAATTAGAAATAGACTCGCTTCTACAACAAAGCTTAATCAAGATATTTATGCTCTCGATGTACTTTGGGATGAAAACGAATGGACAATGTACAGAGAGCCACTACAATACATTAAAAAAGAATCTTACGACTTAGCAGAATATGCAAAAATGCTATTAAACTGGGAGACAAGGACAAAAGATTCAATAATCATCAGCGATACAGTATGTTTGAAAGAGCAAGGCGGCAAAAAAGCCTTTGTTACTTATCGACCCTTTTATGAATGCGAACTTAAAAAGATTGATAAAAAATTCTATTATATGCCAGTTTCTAACACCTTAATTGAATACGCTTATAATATGCTGCCTATATTACTGAATGATGGTTTGCCGCTCCATCAGTGTGAAAGCGAGACATGTCAAAGGTTTTTTATATCAACAAAGAAAAAGCATTGCACTACAAAATGTAGGAATGCACAGGGGAAAAGAGAGGACAGACAAAGAACTGCAATAATTGGAAGGTTAAACAAAGGTAAATCCTTAGAAGAGGCGGCAAGGGGGTATGATTGGCAGAAAGTATTAGCCTGGAGAGAGAAGGGCTTAATATAAGTTTGACAGATTAAACAAGGGGGAATGATTAATGGCAAAGAAAAGTAAAACCGAGAAAGGAGAAAAACCGAGACGGCCCAGGGGCGCTAATGGTGAAGGTGGTATTACTCAGTTAAAGAATGGGCTCTGGCAAGCCCGGATCAGTAGACGCGAACCGGACGGCAGGCTAAAGCGGATTGCTTTCTATGGAAAGACACGGCAGGAAGTCCATGAAAAGTTAGTCAAAGCACTGCGTGAAGTGCAAACTGGTTCCTTTATTGATCCTAACAAGGACAGCTTTGGCGAATGGCTCAATACATGGCTCAGCAAGTATAAGAAAACCAAAATAAGTGATTCTACTTTTGCGTTATACCAGTACGTTGCGGAAAAACACATTCTACCAAGTATTGAAAAGACTCCGCTTCAAAAATTGGAAACCAAGCATGTCCAGAATATCCTAAACAATATGCAGGAAGCCGGCAAATCTTCCCGGCTGATCCATTTAGCCCACCAGGTTATTAATGGCGCCTTAAAACAAGCTGTCAGAGAACAGAAGATTTATCGCAACGTTTGTGATGCTACAGAACTACCTAAATTAACCTATAAAGAAATTAAACCTTTGAGCAAGGACCAGGTTAAAAAATTCCTGGAGGCAGCAAAAGCAAACAAGAGGACAAAAAAGCATTACCCTGCTTTCATTTTGGAACTTTCAACTGGTCTTCGCCGCGGTGAATTATTAGCCCTGAGATGGAAGGACATAGATTTAGACAAAGGAATTTTGCAAGTAAGACAGAGTTTAAACAGGGTGGTTAAGGAGAGCGGCGGCAAGAAAACCCAACTAATGTTCAGTGAGCCCAAAACAAAGAAAAGCCAGAGAGTAATAAAAGTCCCGGCTCACGCGATGACTGAATTAAAAGCCCACCAACTAGCAACCGGTAACAGAGATAAACCAGAAGCCCTGATCTTTGCTTCTAAGGAAGGCAAGCCGATTGATCCACGTTCCTTCACTAAGATGTATGAGAGACTTCTGATAAAAGCTGAACTTCCCAAAACCTCATTTCATGCCCTCCGTCACACAGTGGCAGTATTATTACTCCAGGCTGGAGAAAAACCAAAGAACATACAGGACCTATTGGGCCACGAGAAGTACAGTACTACCATGGATATTTACGCTTCTTATGTTCCGGATGATGAAAAAGAAAAAACTGCTGAAAACTTAAATTCAATACTAGAAGAGGTAATGTAAAAAGTCCCTGTCTTAGGACAGAGACTTTCCACGGAATTAAGTACCAGGGCCGCCACCCTGGTATATTTTTTTGAGGAAAAAATCATCAAAAAAACTCTATTGGCATAAAAATTGGCATACTAGCCTATTGGCATATAAACGAAAAGCCCCGGAGGGCTTATTTTCACTGGTGGGCGAGGCCAGGATTGAACTGGCGACCTCCTGCGTGTCAAGCAGGCGTTCTCCCACTGAACTACCCGCCCAGTAATATATATTATCGTCGATGGCCCGCTAAAAGTCAA
>JAMPIU010000158.1 GCA_023667845.1 Dehalobacter sp.
TGAGGGACGCTCTTCTGAAGAGGCCGGAGGATCTTTGGTTACGAGTTATTAGACGTATGATAGCGACTTTTTATGACAGGGTCAAGTAGTAGTTTTTTCGCGACCCGGAGGACGATGGTTGTGAATTAGTGAACGAACGTCCAAAAATCACGACCTTTTCGTTCTATCGTTCATATGCAATTTGTTAAGATTATTCAAGATTTTCGTTGTCACAAAAGGTCTATCGTTGCATAAAATGGATGTGTGTCAGTTATCATAAAATAAATCATTTCCTAAATCGTCAATTTTTTCACAATTTGACGATTTAGGAAACTTTAGTTATTTACCATAATCCCAAAAACCAGGTTTGTTTGAACTCGAAAGATAGAAATTAAGCCGAACAAGAGTCATCAATTTTCAAGATTACCCATTTGTACTTGACCTAATGTCATCTCGTCTGACATGTCTCGGCGACACCCTTTACTCCTTATTCGCCAGTCGGGAGCGTATACAATTCCCAGGCGGTCATGCCGAAGGTATCGACGAAGTATTGCTCCGCCAGTTCCAGGGAATGCTCATAAACGTTTTGGATGGCGGGATCGTTGAAGGCTTTGTTGAAGTATTGCTCCACGGTCAGATCAGGGTAACTACACCATTCGTCGACGAACTCACCGGTCTCTTGATAATAGGTGAAGCTCGCACCACCCTGTGCGAGATCGTCAGCACTAAAAGTAATACTTCTATCTGACAGGTGATAATTGACTACAATGCGATATTCATCACTGAGCTCAGTGAAAAATTGAACATCGAAATTCTGCTCTCCCCATTCGGGGCGGTGCACCTGGATGTTCACATCATTTCCGCTTTTATACTCATACCGATAGACCGCTTCCTCCTGTACCGGGAAAAAGCCCAGATTCTGGAGAGACGGCGGCTCATAGGGCAAGGTGAAGAGTTTTGCGGGGGTCATGTGGAAGGTGTTTTTAATGGTTTCATCAAAAAAGCGGATTGGCGCAAACAGCGGATCCTCGCCTTCAAGCACGTCCATGGCGGCACGGATCATCTGTTCTGCGTTCACCCGGTCTTCCCCTTTGATGGAAAATTCGCCAGTGTCGATGAAGTAGAGGTAGTTCACGGGCGGCTGACCTTCCTTATACATCTGGCAGACGTAAACTTTGTGCACATCATAATAACCAATGAAGGTTTTGTATTCATCATTCAGGTACAGGTCCATGCGGATGATATTCTGGTTGTCTTCCCTGGATGGCGGCCCCCACTGGTCATGGGTAACGGTGAAATTGGCTAGCTCGATATCGAAGTAAGCTTCGTGATTGTTGGGATCCAGGTTGAACCCGAGATCTTTAAGTGTGTATGGAATGATGAAATCTTTGTTGGCGAGAGTGGTGTAGATGTTTTCGAGGGATGAAAAGTCTTCAACGCTGCTTTTGTCGAGGTAAAGGGCTTGAAGGTTCGTCAACGAAGCCAGCGGGGAAACATCTGAAATGGTTGAATTGTCGAGCCACAGCACTTGCAAATTGATCAGGTTGGAGAGAGCGCTGTAATCTTGCGCCTGGCAGTTGGAAAGGATCAAGAGCTTAAGGTTGGTTAATTTGGCCAGAGGTGCGACATCCGTGACGGGATTGCCAGCCAGGGATAAGGCGGTTAGTTTGGTGAGCCCGGCCAGAGGGGAGATGTCGGTCACGGCGTTTTGAGACAGATCGAGGCTTTCGAGGTTGGTGAAGGCTTCAAGGCCGCTTAGGTTGTTGATCGGGGTGAATTTGGAGATCTGTCGCTGCAAAGAGTCGGTGAGATCCATGCGGGTGACGCCCTGGGCTTCCGCGAGGGTGATTTCGCCTTCAGTTTTGCCCATTGCGCCGCGTATCATAGCTTCCAGCACTGGATCAGCAAATGTTACGACGACGGGCATCGACGTCGCAACCGGGATTGATGGGGTTGTTGCCGCTGAGGGAGTGCTACAGGCTGTAAGGATTATGGTCAGCAAAACGGTTATAAGTTTATTATGAGGCTTCATCATCATAAGTAATCCTTTATATTATTTTGAGTGACAACTGTGAAGGTGGGCACCTTTTTTGGTTATTTCCATAATGAGAATTTTTACTACCCCTTTTTATTTTACACCAACCGTCTGATCACACGTAATGCCATAGAATTCGAAGGACATCACTGTTGACATTTGGGTTTTATAAAAAAATGACCCACCTCGGTGCGCTTGCATTGCAGAGGCGTGGTGGGTACTGTTGGATTGATTATAACCAGGTTTACACATAATAAGTCTTACCCGGCACACTTCCAGGCAACAAAACCCAAATAAGGTCATTTTGTTTCGGGAATTAACTTAAATTCAATCTTTGCGCCTAACGCCTCAGCGATCTTGGTAAGGAAGGATAAACTAGGGGCGCTGGTGCCATTTTCCAGTCTGGCGATGGAAGGCTGCCGTGCGCCAACCATATCAGCAAGTTGAGCCTGAGTTAAACCCCGCAACATGCGGAGCCGGGCAACCTAGTAGCCGGGGTCCAATTCCTCGGCATCAGCCAGGAAATCCGGGGCTTTATTTTTTTCCAGACTCCCAATCTTCAAATTGAAGCAATTTACTTCCTTCCATTCCATATCCTTTGGTTTTTTTTGGTCTAGATGATCAATGCTCGCAAGAACTAATTCGCCTAAACTAATCGGATCTGTTGATAAAGAAATCTCAATTATCATAATCCGGATTTCTTTATTTGCGTCATTTGTATAAAAGCTGACAAAACTCAAATTTGTTGCCTTTCACGAAAATGACCTTTTGTTACATCCGGCGATTAACACCGTCTGCGGCCATGCTGACGTGACGCAGACGCCTTGCTGACACGCCGCAGACGTTGACGCAAACCCTGCCGCAGACGTTGAACGAACAGGAAGGTTTCCAAGGTGTTCTTTCTGATGGTGAGGTAGGAAATATCAACTGAAGAAGAAAAGTATGGAATTGGTCACTTTCTCCGAGGGCAATGGCTAAATATCTGCATTGTTTTGAATATAAATTATCGATCACGCGGATGGAAATTGACTATTTTTGTGCACAAACAAATCGCCCGCATTTTTTTATGCGAAAAAACTCTCCAATACAGCGGGGAACGGTGTGGCACTTCGTTCTTGCCACTTCGATCCCCTAGAGTCTTAAGGGGGAACGGGTCAACGGAGTGACACATCGTTCTCTGTTGGATGGTCCCAGCTGGTTTTGAGAATATCACCCAACCGCCAGGGACGATACTCCCTGACCTCAACGCTCATATTGATATGGTTGGGTCCCAAATTGGAACCCTCAGGAGGAGGTGGAACATTATGAATATGACCATGTAGGTTGATCCATCCATCTTCCAAAGGAACAATCGGATGGTGTGAAAAGATCAGCTTCATTTGATTTTCTAATTCAACCAGTAATGAATTTTTAATCAGGATCAAGCCATGGGCTTCACAAAAAGACTGGCTCAACCGATCGTGGTTACCTTGGATTAAAAACAACCTTCCATTCAATATACCGGTCAACAGCTCGAAATTGACTTTCTTTCCCAATGCAAAATCACCCAGGTGCAGGACAGTTTCATCGGGAGTAATCAAATCGTTCCAGTTTTTGATGGTCAGTTCCTGCCAGTTTTCGGGGCGATTACAGTATCTTCCAATGTTCTCATGAAAGAAATGGGTGTCGGAAATGATCCATGTATTTTGGGTGATGGTAAGTGTGTTGTCGGGAGTCATCCTTTAATTATATTTGGAGATTTACATTTTTCTCTACCGGGTTTAGCAGAGGAACGACCTGGCAGTGTGTTCTTGCCTGGTCGTTCCTGTAGAGTTTAAAGGGAGAATTGTGTGTGATGGGGTGTGAGCATCTATTACCCAAATTTATGTTAATTCTCACCCAGAAGATATTTCCAATGAAAATCTCCGTGCTCGCCTCGATAATTTATAATGCCGACAGCAATTTTCCTGGCTTCTTCAAATTTACTGGCCATCGCTGCCCGAAGTATTTGTTCTTCGTCTTCATCCTTCGGCATCCACCAGACTTCTTTTGCAGCGAGAATAGCCATTTGTAAAAGCGTGACTGCGAAGAGTGGAAATTGACCACATTGTTTTGAAGCATATTCGATCAATTGTCGGGTATCAAATCCATCATGAAGATATTTGACTGATTTTTGAAGCGTTGGAAAAAGAAATTCCAAATCCACTGGGCTGTTTGCAAGCCATCGCAGATAATCAGAAATCTCTTGTGTATTGCGGTTGACTTCCTGAGTTTCAGCAAATTCTAAGCGTTTTTGCCAAAGCGTCCAACACTTTTTCCAAAGAATATCATCGAATGTCGGCTTATCGTTTCCAAGTACCTGACTTAACCAAAATACTCCTTGAGCTCGAATTGAATCTGGAGCATTTTCAAAAAACAGGTCCAGTAATTTATTTTCATGGCCAAAATCAGTTAATCCTGCCAAATATGCAAACATGATGTGCTGGGCCAGACGTTCATATGGAGACCCACCAAAGTGTTTTTCTTCATCTTGAGGTTGGCTCAATAACCTTAGTCCACGTTGGTATTGAGGGATTAAAAGTTTGAATACGTCTCTATACACATTGGAGGCAAAAATATATGCATCCCAAGCAGCTTTCCAAAAAGCATCCTTGTCCTCATCTTCAGGGAAAATCTTGAGTAGATTATTCTCAAGCCATTCATGCGAAAGGAAATACAACTGAGGAACGAAAGCACCATAAACAGAATGAACTGCTAAACTTGGGTCAGCTGTTATGTCTAACTTTTCATCGAGTATTTGTTGTATTTCGGGTTCAAGATGCCCTTCTTTACTTTTTTCCCCAGAAAGTTTATCATGCTGACGGCTCAGGTAAAGCGAGTAATGGAGAATTCCATGCATAGCCTCGCCGCGTATGCAATTCAACGAATGCGTGAACGGATCGAAACTGGTTTTGCTATCTGCGTCTGATTCGGGATCAGAATGATGTACAAGTTTAATCAATAAAGCGCGGATCCGATCCAGTTGGTCTCTTGTGAGGTAAGGGTCATCTGAATGAAGGGCTTCTCCGAGTAAATGTGCTACTTCCATTTGTGCAGCAAATAGCCCTGGTTCATGATCACCTGACGATCCCACAAAAGGACCATCTTTTTGTGTCATGATATATTCACAAAGGCTAAGGATTTCATTGGTTAGTTTGCCACCCTTGTTCTTTATGCCTTCACGAACACCTGACAAGTAATGATACACATAAACAAATCGAATTGCAGGGTCAGCTAAATATGAAGCAAAAATGTTGAACTTCGCTGGATCCTCGCTTACCAGCTTTTGAAAAGTTTGTGCCAGACTTTCTCTTGGGTTTAGAAATAAATCCTCCGGAACATAGGTCAGGAAATATTGTTTTATCTCTTCAAATGATTTTTGGGATAGTTCTTCAACGGATAAAGGACTTGGAGATCCACCCCATGAGGTTGTAACGATTGCTGGCCGTTCTGTGATATCTGGCTTACCGTGCAAGGCAGTTAATTTATTGAGGCGGGAAAGAGCATCCCCAGTAAGGAAATTTCGGATAATTTCTAGGTGAAACAATTCCCAATCTTCTCGAATCTCACGCCGATCCTCATCTGTCGCTTCCCGGTTTTGCCATTGCGCATAATTTTTAGCTCGTGAGTCAATGTCCGTTGGGCCTGAGAGAATCCATGAGATTACCTGCGATCTAACAAACTCGGAAGCATTAATAAATTGATCTCTCAGAAGACCACAATACTCTTTGGTATATTTATTGTTTTCTAGGGAATCCCGTTGTAATAATGCTTGATATATGAGATCAGGATAATTTTTCCCAAACGTACGCAAGGTGTATAAAGCAATCCGCTTGAAAATGATGTGCTCACTATTGAGATAAACTGCGAGAAACGTTTTACCTTCTTCGATATTTTGTTTGCATACCTCTGCTAAACCATCCCGAAGTCCATCAATCAAGATATCCAGTGCATCCGCATCGCCCCGATCAGATAAACGATTAGGGATGTCCATTCGCCAATAATAGCCAACCTGAAGCTCAGTATCCTCTGGATTTACTTGTTTGGTCAACTCAATTGTATTCTTGATCTGACGATCAAATGCTAAGACAACATTGACTGGCTTGAGCTGGATCAATTTCGACAATTGTTTCTCGCAGTACTCATTGACCCAGTAATGATCAGAACGAAAACGAACTGCTGAGCGATATTTAGAATACTCACTCTGAATTGGTGGCAAAACTGGTGTAATCACGTACTCCAATATTTGGATTGCGGCATCGACCAATCCATTTTCCGACATGTAATCAGTTAAGGAATTTAGCTTATTGGGCAACATATCTGAAAAGCGGCCACTTAACCAATTGTCAACAGCAAAAATAAGCTCTGCAGTTTTTGCTGGCGAGATTTTCAACATTGCATCCACCAGGATTTCTTGCACCCGCCAATTCTCAGTTCGGGTAGACTGTACAACAGATGCAACAATTTCTTCATACTGGCTAGCAAAGCGAGCAAGATATTCCCCCGCCGGCCAACTGGGCAGTTGAAATGAACCTGGATTGACTTCAATTGGATCCGGGGGATTATAAAAATAGCTGTCATTAAATAGTAATGGGATCCAAATCGGATTTTCCAGACCAGCAAAAAAATATCTCGCATATTTATCTTCGCGGATAAGCGTTAAGACCAGTTTAACCTGATCTGATGATGGATTGTCCTCAAATTTACAACCATCAAGTAACTTAGCCTGCTCATAGAAAGTGTTATCCATGGAATCCATCCTCGAACATTTCCCTATATACAACTGGTTCAGGGTAACGAATCTCAGTAGTCCGCATCCGTATATAAGATAAAAGTTTCTGTAGTACTGAATGCCGGTCCTTGTCACCACAATAGCATATTGGAAACAATCCTAATTCTCGAATCGCGTCTGCGTTTACCTGTGCTTCTTGATGCATGATGATGTAGTGCTTAGGTTGTATTCGTTTTCCAAGACCTACTTGAACCTCATTGTTTCCACGTCGCTCTAATTCCAATTGCGTAGCACGAATAACCTTAATTAAATCGGAATCTCCCAAGCTATAACCTATGAACACTAGCGTGCAAAATTCAGATAAACTTGCGAGAAACCTTGGTAAACCTGTGTTCATTTGATATGCCAATTCGTAATCTCTGTTTGAGAAAACGATTGATCCGATCAATCCCTCTGGATTTGTTGGCCTAATCACACCATGTATATGAAAGATATGGCAATCTCGCAATCTTGTTATATCGAGTTCTGGATAATATTGAACCGTTACTTGCTTTGAGATATTCATTGCTGCGTTTTCAAGACAATAATCGAAATTGGTTGTTATCCATGATAAGAACGGAATTGAACTTATCAATTGATGAACCGGCAAATAATCAAGTTTTCCATTGGGGCCAAAGATTCTTATTAACTCAGTTCTATAATTTTCTTCCCCCATTAAATTCCTTAGGAATTCAATTTGATCCCAATTCTCATCAGCGGGTAAATCAATATCATGCCCGATGATTGCCTCTGCTGATGTTTTTAGTCGGCTAATTGCTTCAGCAAATAGTGGATACCCAGCATCATGGGATAATCCTGCACCAATAAATGCACAAGATTTCTGAAGGGTGATTTGCTGAATAAGCCCATCAAGGTTTTTGATATTATCGTCTGAACGATCAATACCTAAAGGTAAATCCATTACAAATACTTCCCCTTATGAATTTTGTCTACATATGCATACAGCAATGCATGGGTCTCGTATATGCACTTCTTTTGCAAATTACTACATTGATCTAGCCTAATTTTGAACTCATTGAGTTGTTTTACAATTTGCTTCTGAATATCTATTGGCGGAATTGGAATTTCAATTTTCCCAAATAAGCCAGATCGTAACCTAGGCAACATTAATGAATGAGTTAAATTAATGGCTTGTTCCACAAATACAGGGCTTCTCAAAAATATTGCTAAAAACTCAGTATCAATGATATTAAGTTTTGGTATCAAAACGTATTGGTCAACAGAACATAAACCTTCTCGATCTGCAATCCAAACTTTATTTAGGTATGGTCTCAGATAACCATAAATGACGTCTCCAGGATAAAAACGGAATTTTCTACCGTTTAAGGTCTCAATATTTACTAATTCTTCACCTGAACGAAGACCTGTTTCAGATTCTATGTGTTGAAGCCCAATAAAGACTGCCTTACCAGATTTCTTATCCGAAGGTCGAAGTAAATCGTTTCGAAAGGAAATGACTTGATCTACTGAAATTGATGAATATTGAGCTAGCAATTGTTCAAATATGTTCATAGATTTAGCACGTACTAATTTACTAGTCTCAAGATATGCTTTCTCCTGAAGTTCGAGTACACAAAGGACTTTCTGTGCCATTTGTGTAATTAGATTAACAATTCGATGTTG
This sequence comes from Dehalobacter sp., assembly GCA_023667845.1. NCBI lineage: Bacteria > Bacillati > Bacillota > Clostridia > Eubacteriales > Desulfitobacteriaceae > Dehalobacter > Dehalobacter sp. The sequence continues at coordinate 8,448 of JAMPIU010000158.1, forward strand.
CTCGGAAATTGATGGTAAAGGAATCAAAACTGGTAATAAACGTTTTGCCTTAAGTTCAGTTTTGATTCCTTGCGGTACTTGCTGTGAAAGAATATCCTGAAAATATTGGCTGCGCAGCAACCACCAAAGATAGCGAATATCCGCTTTTTCTTTATTGACTTGGTAAGCTGCATAGTGAATTGTCGCTGCCACCTTTTGAGATGACCCGGGATCGTAAATTGCAATAGCACCTTTCATTGCATTGATGCCAGAAAGAACAAGATCACCCGGATGGATCAGAATCATTTTCGTGTTCGTGTCCGAATCAGTTCGAAGTTCAATCCCTCCATCAGAAAAACGGATTTTACTGATAATAGGAATGTCTCCCGCCCGAACTAATGCCGGATCCGGTGTCTCATTTCTTTCTGTAAGAATTTCTCCTAGAGCCACTTGCGGCCACTGCTTAGGCATGATTATCCTCTCCTGCCAGCAGTTCCTGAATTTCTCCAATCAATTCTGAAATCCTCGCCTGTTTATCAGCAATATCCGCGATCAACTCCTCCGGTGGGCGGTGGGCGAAACCGTTCTTGCGCTTAGGGTTGGCAGCGCTCAGGTCGTAATTTTTCTTTACAATCTCTTCCACCGGAACGATCCAACAGCGTTCATTCTGGGGTGGTTCGGCTGAACGTTCCTCCGCAGGTGCTTTCAACCATGCCTGGTATGACCGCCACATTTCCAGGCAGTCCGGCAAATTGTTTTCAGAGATCGGTTTCTGTGTTTTGGTCAGGCTGAAGCCCACTGTACTGACCTCGTAGTACCAGATCTGTTTGGTTGGACCCAAATGGTCGAAGAATAATAAATCCGTTTTGGGCCCCGTGCCACTGGAAACCACATTGGCAAATACACCTGCTGGCAGTGAAACAATTGCATACAGGTTGTATTCTTCCAGCAGCTCTTTCTTGGTATCCACATAAGCACGCTCACTGGATTTGAACAGCACCCCTTCATCGATCACCATCCCCACTCGACCATCGCGGCGCAGGCGGTGCATAATGTGCTGTACGAACAGAATCGAGGTGGCTGAAGATGGATAAGGAAAATTTGCTTTGACCGATTCGATATTTTCGGTACCGCCAAAGGGCGGATTGGTCAAAATTACATGGTAACGTTCCTTTTCGCTATACTTGCGAATATCGTCACTGAGCGTATTTTTCCGGACGATGTGGGGGACGGGGATTTCATGCAAAACGCTGTTCATTACACCCAGCAGGTAAGGCAGCGGTTTTTTCTCCTGCCCGAAGAAGGTGGCATCGCGTAGTTTATGAAAATCGCTCGTCAATGAAACTTGATTGGCCAACATGTGAGCATAGGCTTCCACCAGAAAGCCGGCTGATCCGCAGGCAGGGTCATAGACCGTTTCACCAATTTTGGGGTCTACCATCTCAACCATAAATTGGATAATTGGGCGGGGTGTATAGAATTCTCCAGACATACCGCCTTCGCGTCCCATTCGTACCAACAAGCTTTCGTAAAGATGTGAGAGGGTATGAATATTTTCAACTGCGTGAAAATCGATTGTATCAACCACAGCAATGGCATCTCGCAGGATAAAACCATCCTTCACCATTTTTGATGGGGCTTCTTCAAAGATCTGCCGGATGACTGCTTTTTCTTCCGTTCCGGATAATTCTCTCAAATGAGGAAAAAGATAATCGGTCAGGTAACGGATCAAAGTTTTTCCAGTTAAGCCGCCCAGGATCGCTTCTGCCATGTGACGGTCTTCCTCATCGCTGCTCTCAATTAAGGGCTTGAGTGCATCGCGCTGCAATTGCTGCTCAGTTTCAACCCGTTCAGAAGCTATTTGTACCTTTTGCTCCCCGGATTCAAGAGCCAGGTGAGCGTTCTTGATTTCTTGGGGATCTTTCTTCGTCGAGCTTTCCAGGGCAACAAGGTTTTTTTGTAAAGTTCGTAAGGCGGATTGAGCTTCCAACGATAAGGAGCGTGCCTGCTCAATTCGTCCACCAGTCCAAACAGACCAGCGATAAAAGCCATCAATCACCCGCTCGTAAGGTTGACCTGCGTATTCAGCTTCATCCGCACGGGTATCTTCCTGATCCTCGTGCGATTTCAGAAAGAGCAACCATGAAATCTGCTCTACATAATCTAATAAACTCTGCGTATTGTCATCCCGGCGAAGGATATCGCAAGCTCGCCAGAATTGTGCATCTAAGTCGTTTGGCATGAATTCTCCTGGGGTTTACTGATAAAGTCTTTGAATTAATGTGTTGCGCGCCTGCACAAACTGCCGCATACCGCCAAATAATGGAGCTACCTGGCCTACCTCGCGCCGGATTGGAGGTAATTTGAAGACCTCAGGGTCTAAAATTTCATCCAATCCACCCTGGATGTAGCGTTCAATCAAGGTGTGCAAGATCCGCCGGGCATTTTCATTGTATGTTTCAAAAAATTGCTGGTTAAGGTTGAACAAGGCAACCGCCCGCTCCTCTCGGCTGTGCATATTCTCATCAAAAGCAATATGCGCCAAAAGATCATAACTATCCACATCCGGTCGCTTGAGAATTTCGGTTAATACATCAAGCGCAATTTGATGCTCTTCTAGCTGATGTAGCAATGCTTTTCGTCTCTCTGGATCACACCAGCGGCTTCGTAATTCCATTAATGAGGAACAAACCTGGATGATCTCTTTGCGAACTTTCTTCAGGTAATCCTGCGGAGAAACCAGGTTGCCTTGGGCGTCCCGTTCCTCATATTTCTCATCCACGATGTGAACTTCTAATCCGCTGACCCGGATCATTTTTTCCTTAGGGGGTTGGCTGGGTTTGAGTTGAATTGGTAATATGGAGGGAGTACCCTGAGCAATGGTTATCGTCGTTTGGATTTTCTTGTGCCCATAAGCTGATGCAGTTACAACCACCTCGCCTGCCGGCAATTCCGAAAATAAAAATTGCCCATCCGAGCCTGTCCGCTGTTGCATTATCTCATTCGGCCCCAATTGGACTGTGATTACTGCATCGGGTATTGCGGTGCCGGTGTCTTCAGAAACCACCTTTCCCCCCAACCAGCAGACTCGCGGGCCGGTAGTTGTTGCGCCACCAGTGGGTGGTGGGGTCGGTTTATCCCAATCGTCGAACAAATCAGTTGCACCGGTATAATCAATAATTCGGAACCAATATTTATCGGTGTCTTCACACAATCGGCTACCGCGGCCAATAATTTGCTTGAAAACTGTTGGTGATGTAATTGTTTTGAAAAAAACAATGTTGCGCACGCTGGGGGCATCAACTCCAGTGCTTAATAAATCTACTGTCGTAGCAATCACTGGCGTTGGCTTTTCAACCGCCTGAAATTTTTCTAAAAGGGCTTGGGCATCTGATTCTTCAGAAACAATGCGCACAGAATAATTTGAAACATTCAGATCACGATTGAGCCGATTCAAGGTATCCCTGACTTCTAATGCGTGCTCCTGGCTGACACAGAAAACTATGGTTTTCTCCATTCGGCCATAAATTCGTAGCAATTTTGTCAAATGCTCGCAATGAAGGCGAACGCGATCCGGCATCGTGATCTGGCGTTCGAAATCTGGTGTGGAATAATGGTCCTTTGGGGCTGCATCTGGCGGAATTTCAACCGTAGCGCCTTCCTTAATGACCTTTTCGAGAGTCAATCCTTCGATATCCAGATCGGTTTTTGCTTTATGAATTTTGTAATTAGCTAGAAAACCATCATCAATTCCCTGTCCCAACGAATAGGTGAAGAGAGGTTCTCCAAAATATTGAAATGTATCAATATTGTCCGTGCGTTTTGGGGTTGCTGTCATACCCAACTGTATTGCATTTGGAAAATGTTTTAATATTTCATTCCATGTTCCAAAACCGCTGCGATGGCATTCATCAATAATGATCAGGTCAAAGTAATCATTTGGAAATTGCTCAAATGCCCGTAACCCTTCTGGTGTGGAAGCATAAAGACCCTGGTAAATTCCAAAATAAATTTGGCGACCTTTGAGGATATCATTACCACCATTGATCTCTGCGCGTGGATCGCCTGTTCCCTCTTTAAAGGGTTCAAAAGTGTTATAAGCTTGACTTCTTAATACTACCCGGTCAGCCACAAACAAGACACGTTTATTCGCAAAGTAACCAGATTTAAATAATTTCCACACAATCTGGAAGGCAATGAAGGTTTTTCCTGTTCCAGTAGCAAGATTTAATAAAATCCGGTTTTGACCTTTTAGAATTGATTCAACAGTGCGATTTACCGCTACTTCCTGGTAGTAGCGCATCATCTTCTTTCCCGTTGGGTCCCGCCAATACGGCTGCAAGAGTGGATTTACCGGTCGATTTGCATCGAGAATTCGGTAGTCACATAATTTTTTCCATAGTTCATCGGGGGTAGGAAACTCATCTACTCCTAGAGAGCGCTGTGTATTCGAGGTGAAATCCCATTCCTCAAAACCATGCCCATTGGAGGAATAAGCAAACAATAGACCAAGTTTCTCTGCGTAGCCCATTGCCTGTTGCAAACCGGCACCAATCGCATGATCCTCATCTTTAGCTTCTACAACTGCAATGGGAAGTGCCTCACCATACCGAAGCAGGTAGTCGGCTTTTTGAGGTTGAAGTTTCTGATGTCCATCACCCTGGAGGACGATCTGACCAGCAGTGATTGGATATTCCATGGTGATTCGTGGTCCAACCCAACCGACCTTTTGTAAAGTGGGTGTTATGAGATGTAGTTTTGTGTCTTCTTCGTTATATGTCATAATGTTTGGTATTGTCGGAGACTATAGAAATATTTACTCCATTTATTATAGGTCAGCTTGGCATTTTGTTAGCTTTAGACACTCTTTTCAATTACCTGTAAAATCTCATTCGCTCTAAAAACTCGATTACGCGCCTTGCCAGTGCCCTCTAGAATCCCCTGCTTTACCAATTCATCAATATAACGTTCAGCAGTTGGATAAGGCAAGGCAAGCTCCTCTTCAACCGTGCGTACAGAAATAAGTGGCCGGGCAAAAAGAAGATCCACAACCTGGAGTAAACGAGCTGCAGAGCGCCCTTGCTGGAAGCGCTGGCGATAATTCTCTCTCAGATCGTTGATACGCTTAACACGCGCTGCCGCATCGATTGCTTGAGAGGAAACACCATTTAAGAAAAAGCTCAACCAAGAATTCCAATTCCCTTTTTCAGAAACGCCACGCAGATTGGCATAATAATCAGGCCGGTTGGTTTCAAAAAAAGCGCTCAAATATAATAAAGGCTGAGGCAGCAAATTCCAAGCGCACAACAGTATAGAAATCAACAGCCGGCCCAATCGTCCATTACCATCCGGAAAAGGATGGATGGCTTCAAATTGATAATGAATTAAGCCCAAACGGATCAGTGGAGGAAGATTGGATGACTCATTGATGTACAACTCCAATTGTTGCAATGCCTCCATCATTTCTTTGGGTGGGGGCGGAACATAAGTGGCAGTGGCAAGGCTGCTCCCTGGAGGACCAATAAAATTCTGGCCTTGTCTGAATTCACCCGCTCGGAACTGTTCCCCACGCACCCCTTCCAGAAGGATACCGTGCAATTCACGGATCAGACGTAAACTTACGGGTAAGCTGCTCATCCGCTCGAGGCCATATTCCAAAGCGCGTACATAATTATGTACTTCTCTCACATCATCCGGGGCGTCAAAAAGCGGCAATTGGATTGCTTCATATGCCAGCACATCCGCAAGCGATGCCTGCGTACCTTCAATCCGGGAAGAAAGAACGGCCTCACGTCTGAGGAAAGGTCGCACCAATAAATGTGGATTGGGTAATGATCTGCCTATACCAGCCAATTCCCCTAAAGCGCGGTCAGCAAGCGAGAGCACCTCGATCAACCCGGAATCCCAGGTTAGATTCCTCGGTGGAAGGGGATTAGGTACATAGGCAAATCCCCCCTCGGGGATTGAGATTAAATGGCCGCTTGTGTTTTCCTGGAAATCTTCAGGGTTCATGCTATCTTCTCACAAGTGATAATAAGGAAATTATTGTTATCATTATACGAGTATTTTGATAACAAGTAAAGAAAATTTTGGGGATCACTTTCAATGCTGGACGATCCTTCACTTTCACTGTATGATTAACTTGTAGTAAATCGAATTCTGTGAGCAGTCCGTGAAACTCGATCAATCCCGATTGGAATATTACATCACCCCCGAGCAAGCCGCCAAACAGCTTGGGATGGATTTGGATTCTATTTACCAACTGGCCGATGAGGGAAAACTTCAGGCAGCCGTGATGACCGATGGGGATATTGGTATCAGTCAAATCAGCGTGAATAATCTACTGCCCAAGGAAGCCTTACCTGAGTATCAGCTCAATGCCGGCTTGAAAGGCGTTCCGATCAGCATCAGTGAAGCCGGTCGGAAATACAAGCTCAACACTTCCACACTCACGCGCTGGATGCAGCGAGGGCTGATCCACCAATTGGGCAAAGAGGGTCGAAAGACACTGTTGGATGAAGCGGATGTGGCTTACTGCGCCAGAGTCTATCGCCAAAACAGTGGTCAGGGCAAATGGGCATTTGATGATTCGGGCCGGCCATATAAAAAGTAATCCCCCGAATAATTACTACATGTTATTGATTAACTTGGAGTAATATGTTACAATAAATTCAACCGATGAGGTTGATTTTTTTACCTCAATTTGCTCCAAGTTAGCTTGTATCATGTAGAATAAAGGAGATTGCATGACAGAAACAATGAATTTTGGACTCGATCTGGGAATGGGAGCGCTCAAGCTGCACGGGAAACAGCAGAGCATTCAATTGATCTCTCAGGTCGCGGTTAATAATGGTCCTCTGGTAGGGCGCATGCTGGGATTGGGCAGTTCCCGCCTGCCGCTGCGGATCGCTTTGCCGTCGGGAAGCACGTTTTTTGTCGATAGCGGTGCACACGACAGCGGACGGCCCGTTGAGAACCTGAGTATGGATCGTTTTGCCGGTTCACCGGAAATGCTGGCACTTTTCAATGGGGCATTCACCCGCTTGATCCTGCGATCGGGGGATATTTCTCAGCCGGTCAGTATCACCTGTGGTTTGCCATTGGATACCCTCTCCGGAGAGGAAGCACGAACCACGGTGGAGAGTATTCAGCGTTGGATGAAGGCAGATCACATCTGGAAAGCCAATGACCAGGAATACCACCTGAATGTGGCTGAGGTTCGGGTTACATCTCAGCCGGCTGGTGCACTGTTTGATTATGTGCTGGATGATGAAGGCAAGGTCGTACCTGAGCGACGCAGCGCATACACCCAGGAGGTCGGGGTTGTATCCATCGGCATGAACACCACTGAATTACTGGTTGTGCGCGAAAAAGTTCCGGTTCAACGCTTTACGGGTTCTTCAACCACTGGTGTACGCCGGCTTTTGGAGCTGGTCAACGGTCAACAGCTTTACTCCCTGGGCGAATTGGATACGCTCTTGCGTGCCAATAAGCTCGACATTTCGCAAGCACTACCAATCTGGGAGCGTGAGGTCACTGGAGAGATTGAAAAGCGGTGGGGCAAAGCCTGGCGGCGTTTCACAGCTGTCATCCTGGTAGGCGGTGGGGCGATCCTACTCAAGAACTCATTGCCTTATTTCTTCAACGGTAAAGGCATCCTGGCGGATGATCCTGTTCAATCGATTGCGAGGGGTTTATGGAAACTATCGTTATTTCAGAACCACAATCGAAAAAACTAAGCATGGGTTCAAAGCGCGGTCGCCCAAAGCTGGATTGCAAGGTTCATCAGATTCGTTTCACGCTGAGCCTGCGAGAAGGGGAGGATGATGATCTGATCTTCTTCTTTTCCGATATTCCCGAACGGAGGCGAGCTG
>JAMPIU010000159.1 GCA_023667845.1 Dehalobacter sp.
CATTTACTACCATTCTCTTTACAAGAACTTGAACCATTGGCAGATTCTTACGAAAACCTGATTTTCAAAGGTCAATACCCACGGATTTACGACCGAACCATTCCACCACCTGATTTTTATCCATCCTACATTCAGACCTACGTGGATCGGGATGTGCGCATGATCAAAAATATCGGGGATATTAATGCCTTCATCCAGTTCACACAATTGTGCGCCGGCCGTATCGGGCAGTTACTGAACTATGCCAGCCTGGCCAATGATGCCGGTATCAGCCCCAACACTGCTAAATCTTGGCTTTCCATTCTGGAAAGTTCTTACATCCTATATCGTCTACAACCATACCACCGTAATTTCAACAAACGCTTGGTGAAATCACCCAAGCTCTATTTTTATGATACCGGTGTCGCCTGTTCACTACTTGGTATACGCGAGCAAGAACAAATCAATTTGCATTACATGAAAGGCTCCCTCTTTGAAAATTTGATTCTCAATGAGTTCATCAAGCGTAGTTTCAACCGGGGCGAGAACCGTCAACCATATTATTGGCAGGATAATCACGGTAAAGAAATTGATTGCTTATTGGTAAATGGTGAAAAGGTTACAGCGATTGAGATTAAATCCGGAAAAACAATATCCATCAGCTATTTTGAAAATCTTAATTACTGGCGATCTCTAACAACCTTACCTGAGAATCAAGAATATGTGGTCTATGGTGGGGATCAATCCATGCAAACAAGTGCCGGCACTTTAATTAGCTGGAAGGATTTGGATCGCATTCCAGATTAATAACCTCATCGATCAGTTCTGTATAAATTGTGAAATGTATGCAGATTTAAATACTCAGGATGTCAGAAAGAGATTTTTTCATGCCTGAATATCTGTAAGTCGGTAAGAATGGACAAATTACCTTACCTGCTTCCACGCTGCAAAAAGCAAAGATCAAAGAAGGTGATTTACTTGATGCTGTAGTTGATACCGACGGGACCATTCTATTACTTCCAAAACTGGCGTTGGATCGAACTAAAGCTGAAAATTACCAACTGAAAGATATTGACTGGTCAGTAAAACAGAAAGACGGAACGTAAGTCGTATACAAAGGTAAGCTCTGTACTCCTTGTGCCGCAAGGTCCGAACTATAGGACTTGGTGCTGCCAAAAAGAGAGAAAATGCAAGGAACAGAAGCTTTCTCCTATTTACGGAGAGTCAAGCAATCAATCAGTTACCATAAATACGCTACCATGGCCTTGAAAAATCGGAGTTGTACTCCGAAATTTCAAGGTAGAGTAGAGAATTTGGGTAAACGGCAGGTTAAATCTCCAAAGATTAATTTCCGCGATACTGGGTTATTGCACAGCCTTCTGGATATTCCCAATGGGCACAACCTGCTTGGACATCTCATGGTCGGTGCTTCATGGGAATTTTTTGTGCTTGAGCAATTATTGCAAATCCTGGATCCCAATGAGGAATGTTTTTGGGGTACGCACGCCGGCGCTGAACTTGACTGGTTTTTCAGTCCGGAGGAAACCGATATGGCATTAAAATCAAGTTTACCGACGCCCCCACTTTGACACTTCCGATGCAGGTTGCTTCTTCTGAATTATCCCTTAAACATCTCTGGATCGTTTATCCGGGAAATGAAACATACCCAGTAAAGAAGAACATTACGGCATTGCCGCTAAGGAATCTGGATACGATCCGGGAGAAAATCAAATAAACCTTGAACTGTTGTCGAGATGAGGCCGGAGAAGTGACTCTTTGAATTCCTACTTGCAGCTCTCACCCGCATATCGAGTCGCACAAATTGCTGTATAAGCGAAAACTACAGGTAGAGTAATATATGTGGATTTGAGCGCGTCGCCTTACAAATTTCGGAGAGCGATAATTGTTGCATAACAAAAAGTAATACTATAAATTTCCAATGATCGTTGAATAAAGGTCAACAGAAATAACCTCTGAGTAGATCATTTATCAATTGATCTACTCAGAGGTTCATAAATTAAGCCCCTATTTTTTATCCATATCCTGCAACTGTTGGCTAATCGCAGCCAATTGTTTCTCCAACCAGGTCTTGCGTTGCTCCATCACTTCTTTTGTCTCAGGTTGAGGAGCAGTAGATTGCTCCATATCCCAACCAAAATTACCGCGGCCAAAGCCTCGTCCTCTTCCCCGCGACTGGCCTCCTCCGCATGGACCCATTCCTCTACCGATTGGCCCCTTACCCATTGGTCCAGTTCCATCAAATCTGGGCATATTATTCTCCTATTGAAAGTTATGAATTATCGTCTGTTGATCCGGTTTGAATGCCGGCGGCTAAATAGACGGCCAAATGTAAAATCCCACACCCGGCCACCCCAGTGAAATGGACCATTAAACATTGGGGTTGTAGTTGAAATTCGCCCCGTGGTAACACCGGTCGTTCCACAATTTCCCATGCCTCGACCTGTCCGTGAGCCTTGACCCAAAGGTCCTGTTCCATCTCTAGCAGGCATATCAGTTTCCTTTCAACCTATTTAAACTTTCTTAAGCAATTGCAGGATGATTTCATTTGTTCTTGCCAATTCCTGCTTCCAATATTGCAAGGCTTCTTCTCCTAGCGCCGTCAAATGATAAGTCCGCCGAGGAGGACCTTGTGTCTGATCAGTTTCCCAATCGGATTGAATCCACCCAAGGTCTTCCATTTCTCGTAAAGTTCGGTAAACGACGCTTGGGTGAAGTGTATTTAAGCCTATTTCTCCTAAATCATTAAGCAGCGAGTATCCATGACTAGGCTCTCCCTTTACCAGTACCAGTAAAGCAGGTTCCAATAAGGACACAGTCAAGGAAGAGTGTCGTTTCTCTTGACCCTCCCCATTTCTCATTGCCCATCCTCTTCC
>JAMPIU010000160.1 GCA_023667845.1 Dehalobacter sp.
ATTCGTCTGCGATGGCGTTTTGATATCTCAGGTGCGGCAAACTGCCGCATATGTGCTTGCTAGGCGGAATTGGCGGGGCAGGACAATGGCGGAAGGCAGTGGGAGTCGAACTCGTTTTTTTCGCTTGCAGTGATCGGCTGTGTTCGGCTTTCTAGGCTTGCAGACCTAGCTTGGCGGCATTGCCCCGCTTTGGCCGGCAGTGATTTCGACACTTTTTCGACAGCTATCGTAAGGCCCTATGAGGAAGAACAAGCGCTGAAAAGCTATTATTCACGCCCAGAATATATATAAAGCACGTATAAAATATGATCGGAGATATTTTTTTGAGGACAGATGGAATTGTTTAATAGTAGAGAAATAGCGCTTGCTGTATGGTTGTTGATTCTGGCGATGTGGCTTTTCTCAAATAAAGAAATTCGTTCTGCTTTCAGTTCTGTTTTAGATGGTTTTTCTAAAACAGTAATAATTATTCCTTTCTCACTCCTCGTCTTTCATACCTTATTATCTGTATGGCTGTTGAGTGAAGTGGGTATGTGGGACTTAAGTCAGGTCAAGAATACTGTTTTTTGGTTTTTTGGCGTGGCGGCAGTATCTTTTTTTCGTCTTAACAAGATAGCGGATGATCCTGATTATTTTAAGAATGCAGTTAAAGACAACCTTAAAATAATCGTGCTTCTTCAGTTTTTGGTCTCGTTCTATACGTTCAATATAATTGTTGAACTTGTTTTTGTTCCTTTTATGGCCCTTTTGGGTGGCATGATCGCTATCTCGCAAAGAGATGAAAAGCATTTGCGTGTATACAAGGCGCTAAATAAGATTCTTGAGTTTGTTGGTCTGACGATTATTGCCTATGCGGCATATAGTCTACTTCATAGCTTCCAAGAGTTTGTACAGTTCCAGACGTTCCTGGATCTTGTCGTGCCAATCCTCTTGTCAATGCTCTTGTTGCCTCTAATCTATCTATTTCATGTCTACATGGTTTATGAAGTCGTTTTTGTTGGTATGCGGTTTTCCGTCAAAGACGAAAAAGTACGTGCGTACGCTAAAAAAAGCGCGATTTTCAAATACAAGCTGAACGTTCATTCTTTAAGGCGATGGGCAGATGCACTTAGCCGAGAAACTATTTTAACTTTCAGTGATGTGGATAATGTGCACAAAGAAATAGGCCGACTGGCAGCGGAAGAAAAGAATCCGCCGGAAGTGCCATTTGATCAAGGGTGGTCGCCGTACAAAATCGCTCCAGCCTTAGAGTGCGCTGGCCTAAAGATGGGTCATTACAAAAAGCTTTATCAAGACGACTGGTCTGCTAGCTCTCCATATTTAAAAATTGGAGACGGTTTTATGGCAAATGAGATCGCCTATTATATTGAAGGTGACAGCGCGGCGGTAAAGCAGCTAAAGCTGAAAGCCGATATCAGTGAGCCAGAAAAATCCGCTGAAGCCCACCAGTTTCTATCTGATCTCGCAGCCCTACTACATTTGCAAGCGCTCGGGGTTGAAATGGGGAAGGGATTCAAGAATGCAATAATTAAGGGCTCGAAAAAGGAGAGACGTGTTAACACCAAGATGGTTAGGGTTTCTACTGATCCTTGGCCTAATAACCGAGGCTACGGTGTTGAGTTCACTATTTCTAATGTTTAGGGTCGCGGAAAATTGGCTGTTGTGTCCTTGCTATGTTTGCGCGTCGCAATATTGGCCGCCATAGAACGCCACTTCTCTCTTGGGGTCTAGTGACTTTAAAATATTCTTTTCAATAATGTCTCTTAAGATTTTGTTTTCCTTTTCTAGTGTTGAGTTTTTTGCTCCGAGCGTTTCGATTTCTCTAAGTGCTCTTGCAAGCAAGTTCGCGCGATTTTGGGGTGCTGTATTGTTGAGCAAGGATGAAATTTGCTTCTTTAATGCATTGTTGGATTTCGTTAGTAGTGAGATTTGACGTCGAAGTATTTCCGGCTCTGTCAGCTTGGGCTTTTTAGATTTTTTTTGATTGTTTTTAGCTCGTCTTTTTGCGAGCTTCGCTTTTTCTGCTTCGTCATGTTGCAGTGCCTCTTTCAAAAGCTCATCAATATGAGCAGAGGCTGTAACTGCCGTTTGCATTTCTTGAATTTTGGTGGGCTCTATAGAGGACGTATTTCCTTTTCCTTTCTCCAGAGCATCTAAGACAGCATAGCCAAAAGCGGTGCTTGCTTTTTTTAGAGTTAACTTAGAATTATCCATTTCAAAAGTTCCCTAACGCCGAGTGGTGTTTATCGTCTTTTAGCGCGGTTTACCTTTACTGCTAGCTTCCGTGGGCATCTATCGTCTAGTTATCTTCGTGTGATCGCTATCCCGCGCTGGGTTGGCTCAAATTTCGGTTGGCTTCGTCATAGTCGGGGCTCGTCTGGCCAATCTCTGGGGCGATCTGCCCGCTAGCAAGCCAAAGCGCATATTGCGGATACAGGTCCACCAGCACCTCTATCTCCTCCGTGCTCATCCGTATGTTTTTGAACCGCACGCTGTGCCAGCGATTGAGGCTGATATCGCTGTGCTTGATCAAGGTGTCGAGGCCCGCCTTAGAGATCAAGGCTCTAGCCCGGTGCTGAATCGATTCCATAAAGTTCTTACGAAGCTCCACTGAAACTATTCCACTGAGAATAGTCCTCGGTTATGCTTTTGTTCAGTGAACATATTTCACTGAGCTGTGATCATGAACAATGCCGAACATAGTGGATTAAAGCTTATGGATACGGAAGGTCTTGACCCGCAAAAGCTGCACGGCGCCCCGCCCCTGATGCCGTGGCCGAAGTTCGCCGAATGGATCGGCATGGGCGACGAACCCATCGTGGTACGCACCTGGTTGGA
>JAMPIU010000161.1 GCA_023667845.1 Dehalobacter sp.
CTACTAATTGTGGCTAAAGCAAGTAGCGCTGAAGTTCCAACTGGTAGCAAAGTTTTTAGTTTGCTTCTGGGTTGAATAGGTATTGCGCTCAGTCTTTAAGCTATAAGTTGAAAAGATTAAGCGGGAAAACTAAGATTATTGCAATAGACGCCTGCGATAAATAAATAACCAAATATTAAAATATAAAATTGACATCGCACGTGTCCTGTCTTACAATTTAACAGCAATAGTACCTTGCCTTTTTTGGGAAGTTTCAGTGCTGCGAAGGGGTCTGGAGAGGCATTCCGCCGTTCCTGCGATGCCATGTATGCTAGGATTTGTTTCACTGAGGCATTAGCGCAAAATAATATGGTGATGGATGGTAGTTAACAATCTGGCGTAAAATTATTGATAAGGCTTGTAACATGAGACAAATAGAGGATTTTGTGAAAAATTACCAGATTCAAGCTGCTTTACTTGCGCTCGTTCTTCTTTCAATAATATGGGGCTACAATTGGGTGGTTATGAAGGTGGCTCTAAAGGATTGTGGGCCGTTTACTTTTGGCGCCTTCAGAACCTTTTTTGGGGCATTAACCCTGTTTATTGTTCTTTTCATCAGGGGCGGGAGTGTGTTTCCGAAGGCTTTCCCCGGAGTATTCCTTCTCGGTTTGTTGCAGACTACCGGTTTTGTCGGCTTTATGATGTGGGCTCTGGTGGCTGGCGGTGCGGGAAAAACAGCTGTCTTAGTCTATGCTATGCCCTTCTGGACTCTTGTTTTAGCCCGTCTCTTTTTGAACGAACGTTTTAGCGGATTCCAGTGGGTAGCTGTTCTTCTGGCATTTTCCGGCCTAGTGTTAATTTTTGATCCTTGGCATTTCCATGGGAATCTGTTGTCTGAAGTGTTAGCAGTATTGTCTGGGATGTCATGGGCTGCAAGTGTTGTTGTGGCCAAAAGGCTTCAGCAGAAAGGAATGGATCTTCTTAACCTTACTGCCTGGCAGATGCTTTTTGGTTCTATTCCCTTGGTGGTAGTAGGAATTATGGGATCCGGACTAAGCATACATTGGACCGGACCTTTCATCGGAGCGCTTTTGTATAACATAGTCCCATGCAACGCTCTGGCCTTTCTCCTTTGGCTCTTTATTGTGAGGAGTCTTCCGGCAGGCGTTGCAGGTATGGGGTCACTAATTACACCCCTAATCGGCGTCTTTTGCGCTTGGGTTGTGCTTGGAGAAACACCCGGGCATATTGAAGGCTTAGGAATGTTGTTAATTAGTGCAGCACTCCTAATTCTATGTTTGATGGCACTAAGTATTCACTGTAATAATAAAACTGGAATAAAGCTCAGATAGGAAAGCTTGTGCATTCAATATAAGGATTTCTATTTCAAGTTTCTCAACTTCGCTTTGGATACAGTTTGATCTTCATCATGACTTTTGAGGTTTTCCAGGTTCTCTTCAACTTCGCAGATATGATTGTACATAGCATCTGCTGCAGCTTGACCATTCCTTGCTGCGATAGCTTCCACAACTCTCTCATGCGCAGCAAATACTCTCTCGGAAAAATCCAGACCAGGCTTAATGTGGTTTTTTAAATCAGTCAGTAGGCTGTTGACAAAGTCGAGAATCAAGATCATCACAGGGTTCCCGCTTGTCTGAGCAAGTATTGTATGGAAAGCGACTTCTTCTTTTATGGCAGGCTTATTGCGTTTGATGCTCTTCCCGTACACTTCCTGCAAGGTTTTCATTTTCTCAATATCTTCAGGAGCCATCTGCTCGGCAGCTAGTCTCGCAAGGTATGGTTCAAAGATCTTTCTTACCTCGCAAAGGTCCTTAACCGATACATTTTTGAAATAGAGAAAGCTGGCAATCATGTCCCGTGTGTTGTCCATATCAATTTCACAGATTACCGGCCCTCCGCCAGCCCCTTGACGAATCTCAATGAAGCCCATGGATTCGAGTGCTCGCAGTGCTTCGCGCAGAGTGTGTTTACTTACTCCGAATTGGAGAATCAGCTCACTCTCGTTGGGAAGTCGGTGCCCGGGCTTGAGATCTCCATTCATGATCGCTTGCCGTACCTGTCTAACGATATGCATCGATCTTTTTTCCTGAATAGCAGAGTTAAACATGCAAAATTCCCCTTTCTCCAAACATTTTGTTCTGAATTTCTTTAAGTGTCAAGGAAAAATCAAATATAACAATATTATACATGTTATGAGTCAGTTGAAAACATAATATGATTTATTTGTGACACAAAAACGTTTGAATAATCAATATGTTGAAATTAAATAGCCATATATAACAACTTTTCCATTGACAAGTGTAATCTTACGCTGTAAATAGACAAGCATGTTTGATAGCTATTTCTATGGAATTCTTTCGTAGCATTTCGATCAAATGAAAAGCCCTGATCTCCTGATGTGTGGACAATAGACTGAGCCGGTTGCAGACAACAAGTAAAATTGATTGTAGTTAATAATTTTGGTGGAAGTTGTTGCCGAGAGGAAAATTCTCCCATTTTTTCCTCTCGCCTCTTCCGCCAAAACCTCTTTTTTCTTCAGTTCTGGTAACAATCAATGACTTGGTTTTCTCTTGACTCATGGGAGTTGCAAATAAGCGCACAAGGAAGCCAAAAAGGAGGTTGTAAAGACAATTTGCCATGCACAGTTTGCTGGGCAGCCAACGGTACATTGATGGAAATTAACTCTAAAGTGAAAGGGGAAAGGAAAATGTTGGGAGGATACTGGCAGAAAATTGCGGTGGTGGACTTGACTACAGAAAAGGTTGATTACCTAATTCCCGATGAAGAAGATCTTAAAAAGTTCATCGGTGCAAGTGGTTTGGGCGCAAAATTACTATATGAGAACCTTGAAGCCGGAGTGGATCCTTTAGGTCCGGAAAACATTCTGATTTGTATGACAGGTCCCTACGTTGGTGCAAAGGTGCCCCAGTCAGGCCGTTGGGAACTAATTACCAAAAGCCCTCTGACGGGTATTTATTTGGAGTCAGATTGCGGTGGCAAGTGGGGCCCGGCGCTTAAATCCTGCGGTCTTGACGGCATTATGGTCAAGGGAAAGGCAAAAGAACCTGTCTATATTACAATTGTGGACGATGACATTCAGATTAAGAAGGCTAACAATTTGTGGGGTAAGGGGGCCTTTGAAACAGATAAACTGATCAAAGAAGAGCTCGGGCGAGGCTCTCAGGCAATTTGTATCGGACAAGCCGGAGAAAGCCTGGTTAAGCTGGCCAGCATCATGTCCGATGGACGTGAAGGCCGTGCTGCCGGACGTGGTGGTGGTGGTGCCGTTATGGGCTCAAAGAATCTAAAAGCCATCGGAGTCAAGGGTGGCAAAACATTGCCAATAGCAGATAAAGAAGCTTTCGATAAACTTTTTGAAGAAATTCGCACCAAGACGAAAGATGTCTATGACGGCCCACTTGGCACTTATGGTACTTCCTGTGCCGTTGAAATATTCAATGATTGTGGCGATCTTCCAATCAAGAACTGGTTATGGGGAACCTGGGACAAAGCCCGGATGGTTTCAGGTCAGCGTCTTGCGGAAACAATTTTAAAGAAACGCTACCACTGCAGCTCATGCCTGATCGGTTGTGGCCGTACCGTTGAAGTGCCGGAAGGGAAGTTCAAGATGGAGCTTGGCGGAGGACCGGAGTATGAGACACTCGGCATGCTCGGTTCAAACTGCCTCATAGATGACGTGGAGGCCATTGCCAAGGCCAATGAATATTGTAACGATTACGGAATGGACACCATTTCGGTTGGAGCTGCCATATCCTTCCTCATGGAGGCTTGGGAGCACGGCATGATTACCAATGAAGACACTGGTGGCCTGGAAATGACTTGGGGTAATGGCGAAGCAGCGGTGGAGATGGTGAAGAAAATAGCCCTGCGCCAGGATATTGGTAATGACTGCTCTCAAGGTATCCTTGCAGCTGTCAAACGTGTCGGTCCTGCCAGCGAAGAGTTCGCCGTACACACCAAGGGACTCGACTTCCCCGCTCACGACCCACGCGGTCGTGGTGGTCTCGGGGTTGCCTACGCTACCTCTAACCGCGGTGCCTGTCATATGCAAGCCTACAATCAAGATTTCGAGGGTGAGGGCTGCTTCAATATCGCTGACCTCGGTTACGATGCCCCAATGCCGCCCTACACCAATGAGGGCAAAGGCAAGTTCGTTGCTGACCAGCAACATTTCATGAGTATGATGGATTCGTTGAAGCTATGCAAGTTTTCAGTCTTCGGGGGCATGACAGTAGGCCCCATGACTCGGTTCCTTAACTATATTACCGGATGGGAATTCACAAACGAACAGTGGCTTGAGTGTGGTGAAAGGATCTTCAATATTAAACGTCTTTTTAACACCCGTGAAGGTATAAGCCGCAAAGATGATACTTTGCCTCCCCGTATTTTGACAAGTCCTCGACAGGGAGGTTCAGGCGATTATGTGCCGGATCTAGGTTTCATGCTTCGTGATTACTATCGTTACCGTGGTTGGGACGAATGGGGCATCCCTACACCGGAAACTCTCAAGCGACTTTCTTTGGACAGCTACGACTACCGTAAGGGGCCCCGGACTACGGAAAATCAACGCTAATTTTTTGCAGTAAATCTTACTGGTCTACTCTGCTGTTATTTGGTCAGAGTAGACCAGTAGGATACAGTGTCGTGTATATGGGTGGATAGCAATTGGGTTGTGTGCGAGCAGTAGTAGTCGCTATACCTATTCTTTTTCTTGTTAGTGACAAATACTAAGAAGAAAACTGGATACTATCTAATGAGACGGGAGGGATTATGTGTAAAAAAGTTACTAGTATTCTTGTACTATGTATATTAGGTTTTGCGGCCAGTTCAGCAAATGCCGCGTTTGTTGTGGGAGGTGAATCAGGTTGGCAATTCAGCTATGACGGCATGATCAACGCATTCATGACATATACTGTCAATGAAAAAAGTCCTACCGGTACTTCACTAAATGGTTCAATAGGTATAGACAACGGCCCTAGTCAAGCATTTCGTGTCCATACTGGATTGGTGCCTTGCATTATGGGTTTCAATGTTAGGTCACCATCAATTGATGGTATCGAGTATGCGTCCAGACTCGCTTTAATGCCCCAGATACAAAATAATGGTACAAGAACCGGGTTCGGTCCAGATTCTCTTGCATCAGGTAGTGGTGGTCCAAGGCTTGACATCAGAGAAGTATTCATGACTGCGGATGGCAAATTTGGGCAGTTCCTTGTTGGTCGTGCACTTAATCTCTATCAGGGTAAAAACCTTCTTACCGACATGACCCTGAATGGAGTTGGCGTGAACGGAGCGCTGCTTGGTGGAGGTACGACACTGGGCCATATCGGTTATGGCTACTTATATACTGACTTCAACGCCCAGTTCCGTTACACCACCCCTGACTATAAAGGTTTCAAGGGGGCTTTTACTATTAATGACCCAAGTAAGATTGCAAGCGATGAGGGTTATAAAGCTACAACGATCAACCAGCCACGTTTCGAGACTGAGATCTCTTATGCAACTACGTATCCTGGTGGCAAGATGCAAGCATGGTTGTCTGGATTGTATCAGGAAGCCAAAAATGATTTAGATAATCATAAGGTTTCCTCAATTGGTGGTGCAGGTGGGGTTCAAGTTGCGTATGGCCCATTCGAAGTGGTCGTATCTGCATATGGAGGGCAGGCACTTGGCTCTTCTTTTATTCAGGATTTTGACGCTCTCGATTATACTGGAAAAGAGCGAACCCAGTACGGTGGGCTTGGACAAGTTGTGTACACGATTGGCAAAGTAAAGCTTGGGGCGAACTATGGTCTTAACTACTCAGACAGAACTGACGCAGAAAAAGCAAGACAAAAGGGAGTTGTTATCTCTGGGGATAATTTGGGGCCCGGTACGGCAGTTCTCAAGTCGCAGCAGGCCGCAGTCGCTGGCGTTTACTATTCAGTTAACAAGTACTTGCAGTTAGTCGGCGAATATATTTGGGCAAGGAATAGTTGGTACAATGGGCAAAAACAGGATGCAAATACCGGGGCACTCGGGATGATATTTGTCTGGTAAACGAATTATTGTTGAAATGACATATTGAAGGCTTGAATATTATAAGTGTAATGACCAGCTTCATGGTATCGGGCGGAAGGGTTCCTCCATTCCCTTTCCGCCTTTTTTTCAAAGATTGTTGAGAGTTTTAACTCATTGTGTCCCGAGGAAAGGTTCCCTGTGTTTTTTTCTTATTCATGCATGAGAAATTAAGGACCTGTTCACCAAAAAAGCCAGTGGTTTGTGACAATAGAAATATTTGGTTTCTCCTCGGCTCCGTTATTAACCTGGTTATTTTCTAGTATCTCATCAAAAGTTCAATCATCTGACCAAGGAAGTGCCCCAACTGCCGGACACTCCTTGAAGTCTTTTGTCAAGCTTCACGTGGTGCACTTTGAACTGGAATACAACTTTCACCTTCGAAGAATATTTGTAACAAAAACAAACGAGTCACGATTTTATTCATGTAATTGAAATTAATGCTGCAGGAAAAATAGGTATTTATTTAACAAGATGGAGGATGTAAGTTCATGAAGACGGATCTAGAATACCTTAAAAACTACTATGATAAAATTTTTAAGGACGGCGTCGAGATCGGCTGTGGGTGTGAAGTGCCCCATCTTCACCCTGAGATGGATAATGCTTTGAAGAAGGTTGACTCTGAACTTTTTGGCAGCGTGTCACCACTTCCGCCAGATCTGGATGGATGTACAGTAATTGACTTGGGCTGCGGAATCGGACGAACCGTTTTTGCAGCGGCTTTTCTCGTGGGTGTAAAGGGGAAAGTCATTGGTGTGGATCCGCGGGAGGGATTGCTTGAGGTAGCCGGAAGCTATCTTCCCAAAATAATGGAAAAATTTTGCTACAAAAAGCCGAACGTTGAGTTTAAGAAAGGGTATCTGGAGGATTTGTCTTCCCTCGGTATTGAAGACAACTCGGTGGATGTGGTTGTGGCTAATGAAATTATTAACCTCTCCCCAGATAAAAAAGCGATTTTCTCAGATATATTCCGTGTTCTGAAGCCAGGCGGAGAGCTTTGTTTTTCGGTAATAGTGGCCGACCGAAGAGTTCCTGAGCGTTTGCGGGATGATGCATCGATGGTGCGTGCATGCCTCGCCGGAGCCTTGTACTGCAATGACTTCCGGAGACTCCTTAGGGATATCGGTTGCCATGATTACCGGATGATTTGTGAGCAGGCAGTCTTAAACTGTGATCCAGATTGGGCGGTCCGAGTCGGCCTTACGACTTTCTCTCACCGGGTTGTTCGCACTTTCAAGCTTCCCTTAGAGGATATTTGTGAGGATTATGGCCAAGTAGCGATTTACCGGGGTACAATGCCAGGCTTTGCTGAAGGGTTCCCACTTGATGATCACCACCTCTTTATCAAGGACAAGCCAATGCTGGTTTGTGGCAATTCGGGTGCAATGGTGAAAGAGAGCAGGTTCGGAAGATACTTTACCGTCTTGGGCGAGACTTCGCTCCACTATGGGCCATTTGATTGCTCCTGAAGGAGGCTAATATCATTGTAGGGGACCATGGCCCTTGCTTTCTCCCATTATCCAGCCAGTAGAAGGTTAGTGGTTTGGTCTTGTTGAGGTAAATAGCTTTTAAATTTGAGAATAACGAGTATCTTGATCTAAATAAATTAATAGTATCAGAATGTTAAAAATAAATAGCCATATATTATAATAATTACTTGACATGTGAGGCTTCCTCTGTAAAAATCTCAGTGTAAGTACAACGGAGTCATGGTGCCAAGGATGAATCATCTTTGGCTGTAGTCGTAATGAGTATGGAAAAATCATAAAATTATAAAAATTGAGCGAGATACTTCGTATTCCTCTTGAAATGGATATGTCGTTAAATGTCTTCTTGGAAATATTAGTTTGAAAGGAGAAAAGCATGCACGAAGTTGTAAGCAACGAGATGCTCGCCCCGAACCTGCATAGGATGGTGATTAAGGCTCCGAGGGTGGCGGCGGTTAGAAAGGCTGGTCAATTTGTTATTGTGCGATTGGAAAAAGGTGGTGAGCGAATTCCGCTTACTATTGGCGACGCTGACCCTGTAGGTGGCACTATAACGCTATTTGTTCAAGCAGTTGGAGCCTCAACTAAGAAAATAGTTAACACTCCTGTTAAAGGTTTTTTGCGCGATGTGGTCGGTCCGCTTGGAATGCCAACTCATATAGAAAACTGGGGCCGCGTTGTCTGTGTTGGCGGCGGTGTCGGCACCGCGGTTTTATATCCTATGGCCAAAGCACTGGCTGCCGCGGGAAATGAGGTTACCACGATTATTGGTGGGCGATCGAAAGCCCTGATAATCTTAGAAGATGAACTGTCGGTTTTTTCCAGGGAAACTCTTATAACTACAGAGGATGGAAGTCATGGAAGAAAGGGATTCGTGACGACAGTGCTGGAATCCCTCTTGAATGACTCACATCGATCTCCATTGTCAGTTTTTGCGGTGGGTCCGGTGCCAATGATGAAAGCTGTAGCTGAGCTGACACGTCCATATCAAGTCAAGACAATTGTCAGTCTTAATCCCATTATGATTGATGGCACTGGCATGTGTGGTGGATGTCGCGTACTCATTGGTGGAGAAACTAAGTTTGCTTGTGTGGACGGTCCTGAGTTTGACGGGCACTTGGTCGACTTCAATAATTTATCTGATCGTCTGACTACTTACCGTGAGCATGAGTGTCGGCTCGATCTTCAGGAAAAAGAAAGCATGGAGGCGGCATGAAAACCAAAGGGCTTACAACAAAAGAGCGTTTGGCAATTAGGCGTGTAAAAATGCCTGAATTGGATGCCGGCCAACGGAACAGAAACTTTCAGGAAGTTAATTTGGGTTTAACAGAAAATCAGGCAATACTAGAAGCACAACGTTGTGTTCAGTGCAAAAGCAAACCTTGTGTTGGTGGCTGCCCTGTCCAGATAGAGATCCCTCAGTTTATAAATGCTATAGCGGAAGGTGACTTCTCCACCGCCGCGTTTATCCTGCAGCGAGACAATGCACTTCCAGCTGTGTGTGGGCGTGTATGTCCACAGGAAATCCAATGCGAAGCGCACTGTGTTCTTGGACAGAAAGGAGAGCCAGTAGCAATTGGATATCTTGAACGCTTTGCTGCTGACTGGGCCTTGTTTCACGATTCAAAGCCAACGGTTAAAGAGATTCCAAGTTTGAGCAAAAAAAATGTTGCGATAATAGGGTGTGGTCCGGCAGGCCTCACAGCGGCAGCTGAATTAGCGGTAAAAGGACATGCAGTGACAATATTTGAAGCGCTTCACGACACTGGTGGAGTATTGCGATATGGTATACCAGAATTCCGTCTGCCTAAGAGCATTATTGACATAGAAGTTTCTCGCTTGGTTAACCTTGGTGTCGTAATTGAATGTAATGTAGTAGTGGGCAAAACAGTAACAATAAGTATGTTGCGTGAGGAGTTTGATGCAATCTTTGTAGCTAATGGGGCTGGCTTACCGATTTTGCTGGCTATTCCTGGTGAAAATTTAAAGGGTGTCTACTCTGCAAATGAATATCTAACACGTGTAAATTTGATGGGAGCGGGACAATCTTCGGATTGTGCAACCCCGATAATCCGCGGCAACCATGTAGTAGTTATTGGTGGCGGAAATACTGCTATGGATTGTGTACGCGTGGCGCGCAGACTGGGTGCAGACAGGGCTATGTTGGTGTATCGACGGAGTGAAGCTGAAATGCCTGCCCGAATTGAAGAAATTAAGCACGCTAAAGAGGAAGGCATTGAAGTAATAATACTTACATCTCCTATTGAGGTACTTGGAGATGAAAACGGCTGGACCAAGGGCTTACGGTGTCAGAAGATGAAACTTGGTGAGCCTGATACATCGGGCCGACGGAAGCCGGTTCCGATTGAAGGAGAGATCTTTGATCTCGATGCCGATGTAGTAATTAACGCAGTTGGTACCGGTGCTAATCCGCTGCTCACTGCTTCTGAGCCGGAACTGAAGTTGAATAAGTGGAAAAATATCGAGGTTAACGGATGCGGTGCTACCAGCCTAGATGGTGTTTTCGCAGGGGGTGACATTGTTCGCGGAGGAGCAACGGTTATTTTGGCTATGGGAGATGGAAAACAGGCCGCATCTGCAATGCACGATTTTCTGATGAATCCCAGGCCTTGTTTGAGCAGTCCTTTGAGTTCAGATACTCAGTGAGTTCCCAACATAATGTGTGAAATTTCTTTATGGAATTGTTCAGGTGAAAGTTAAGTAATTTGGGTACTTGCAATCAATAGCAGAAAACAAGTGGGTGAATAAGAAGCCTGAGGGTCTTTTTTGACCTGGCAGCAAGATCTATGATGCAAAGAAGACCCTTTTCCATTGCTGGTTTCTCAAAGCGTATTGAATTGTAAGTTGTCCAGAACGGGAGTACTTATGTCATTTATAAAGTTTAATAATGAAGAAGTGTTTGAGGCGAAAAATATCACTATTAATCAACTGCTGATTTCAAAGGGTTTAAATCCTTCCACAATCATGATTAGGATCGATGGTCGAATTATATACAGAGATCAATATAACACGTTCATTATTCCTAATGGTGCAGAAGTAAAGGCGTACCCTTTTGTTGGGGGTGGGTGATTCACAGGGCTATATATTGCCGTTTTGCGGGAGGTTAGCTTATGGTGGATTTGAATGCTGCACTTTTTTCAAAACATGATCCTGCTGTCGTTTCTGTGCTAAAGGCAGCCAAGGTGGGAATTGCGGGTGTCGGTGGTCTTGGGTCAAATGTTGCTATTAGTCTAGCTCGGGCAGGAGTTGGGACACTTGTTCTTACGGATTTTGATGTTGTAGAACCTTCAAATTTGAATCGCCAACAATATTTTATTGACCAAATAGGCAAATCGAAGGTTGATGCTTTAAGAGAAAATCTGGTTCGAATTAATCCATTTTCCACCTATGAAATTCATCATCTCAAGCTTTGCGCGGGTGATATTCCACAAATATATTCAAACGTGGAAATTCTGGTAGAAGCATTTGATGAAGTAGAAATGAAGTTAATGTTAGTTGAAGCATGGGTGGCTAAATTCCCGAATAGACCCTTGATAGTTGGCAGTGGTATTGCCGGTTATGGGGGTAATAATGATTGTCGAACTGAACGAATATTTGGTCAAGTTTATGTATGTGGTGATGGTAAAAGCGATGCTGGTTTAATTCCTCCTATTGCTCCAAAGGTTGCCCTAATTGCAGCGATGCAAGCTAATTTAGTTTTGGAATTGCTTTTGAGTCACTAACATATAATGAAAATTAAAAGCGGGGCCTAAGTACCAATGTTTTGTTGGTATCTGGTCTTCCTGTGATTAATTTAAGTCGACTGTTAGAGCTTGTTGTCTATGACATAAGCTGATTGCGTAGGGAGATACGAAAGGATGTAACTTAACTTTTAATTGAAAATATTGAAGTGATTATGCTCTATTTGCTATAAAATAAATATAATGTACAGAACCCTATATGTCATCTGTTGATAATGCTTATAACGAAATAACGCTTATTATCTGTCACTTGTGTGACTTCTGAACAGTATGATAGGTTTGGCAATGACGATCATTAATAGAATAAATTATAGAAATGATGTGATAGACAATAATATTGAAGATAGGATAAATGTCTCAAAATTTAAAGTTGGTGAAACGTTAAAAAAATATCGTTTATTAAATAATATGACACAAGCTTTTGTGGCGCAAGCTATTGGTATCTCAGCGGCTATGGTATCACTAATTGAGAGGGACAATGTATCACCATCAATGGCTACACTTGCTAAACTGACTCATTTTTACGGAATTAATATTAGTTCTATATTTAATAATTATAAAAATATAAATAAATATGATGTTATTAGGAATTGCAACAAGAAACTTTTAGAAAAAATAACTCTCAGTGATGGTAATGGTCATGGCTATTGTCTTGAATCAATACCTTTTAGGTATAATAGCATAAAAATGCAACCTTATATTATGTCAATAACAGATGACATAGTAGTATTCAATTGTTGCGAAAATAATGATGAAACAATTATTTATGTTTTAAATGGTATTTTAGAACTTTTGATCGAAGAACATAAGGTTGAGTTAAACGAAGGCGATTTCATTTATATGGATGCATCATTAGAGCACAAATTACGGTCTAAAGACGGTTCAGAGGTAACGATGCTTATTATCAAAAGGGTTGTATTATAGCAGTCTGCTAAAAAAACTAATGACATAACCATCTTTTGTGTTGCGAGGCGCTTAGCCTTTCAGCTGCATATGTTAGATGCATCGGGCGTTGAGTTCCTTGTGCCGTGCACCCGGCCTTCTATAAAATCTTAATTGACTGATTGGTTTGATATATTAATTCTCTTTCCTTGGAGGAGGGTATATTGACACGTAGAAAATATTGTCCACTTACAGAAAGTATTTGAAGCGAAAGTGTAAAGGACTCTTAAAGAATAAATAAATATATCTCAACCTACCCAACGTAAGCTTTTTGACTTGAAAAAAGTCAGCTAGCAGAAATTGAATTATAAGATACAAGAAAAGTATCGAATCCGTGCTGTTATTGAGAGATTTGTCATGAAAAATATTGGTATTTTCTCTAAAATACATGACCCGCGCTGCAAACAAGTGGCGGGAGATCTTGTCGAATGGATAAACAGCAAAGGACTGTCTCCTCTTGTTGAGGACCAACTTGCGCAATGTTTAGAACTCAAGCAAAGTGTTGATCGGTTTGAGATAGCTAAGAGCTCTGATTTGGTAGTAGTCCTTGGTGGCGACGGGACTTTGATTTCTGTTGCTCGCCTTTTGGTGGGTAGGGATGTTCCGATCGTTGGCGTGAATCTTGGTAGCCTTGGTTTTCTCACAGAAATTACAATTTCTGAAATGGTTTCTGTTCTAGATAATTGCCTCCATGGTGACTACCGTGTATCAGAACGGATGATGTTGCAAGCAACTATTTTTAGAAATGAAGATAAGATTGCGGCATATGATGTTCTGAATGATGTCGTGATAAATAAAGGTGCTTTGGCAAGAATTATTGAGTTGGATACTTTGATTGATGGTAACCGCCTTACAAAATTTCGAGCAGATGGGCTTATTGTGTCCAGCCCAACTGGTTCTACGGGATATTCTCTCGCTGCACAAGGTCCAGTGGTACATCCATCACTTGACTGTTTCGTTATAACCCCTATCTGTCCTCACACCCTTACTAATAGACCAATTGTAGTTTCAGGAAACACTCTTCTTTGTGTAACGTTGAAGTCAAAGGAAGAGGATGTCTTTCTGACTCTGGATGGGCAGATAAAAGTTGAGCTTAAATCAGGGGATGTTATTTGTATTGAGAAATCAACACACAGAACGAAACTGGTTCTGTCTGGAAGTAAAGACTATTTCGAAGTGTTACGGACTAAGCTTAAATGGAATGAAAGTTGACCCATAATCTGCTCACATCTTGATATTGTCGTTCAGTACAATGAAATATGTTTAGCAAGTACTATCATCATATGTGATAGTAAGAATGTAGGAGGTTTTACGGTGAACAAATCCGAGCTTATTGAAGCACTTGCGGTAAAAAAGAATATTTCTCAAAAGAAATCTGAAGAGACAATCAATATCCTACTCATATCTATAACAAATGCTCTCGAAGCGGGCGAGCGGGTCGAGGTAAGAGGGTTCGGCAGTTTTGTTGTTAGGGACTATAACCCGTACGTTGGAAGGAACCCACGTACGGGAGAAGCCATTACTGTGAAATCGAAGAAACTTCCCTTTTTCAAAGTCGGCAAAGAACTGAAGGAGAAAGTCGATTGCTGAATTGATTTGTACAGCCCTTCCGGGACATTACCATGAGTACCTGCTCTGGTGGAATCAGAGGCCTGTAGGTATAGGAGTACATCAGGCGGACAATGGCTGGCTGGTCCTCCAGTGCCGTATCTACCATCTACCGAGTTGGCCGTAAAGGATAATCCTTGAGATCGAAGGATTCCGTCAAGAGGTAAACGAACTGACCATCAGATTGTTGATCAAAACCACGAATTCCGCTTCTCTGTAATATCTCTGGTTACGAGCTGCTATATAGTATGAAACTGGACTAAAGTGCACGTGAATTCCAGATGTTTTCAGAGCTGCTAAAAGCCTTGCTCAGTCCGGCACCTCTTGCAACGACCATCCACGAGGGGCACGAAAGTAACAGCCCCTGCGTTCAGAGAAAATAATTTTCTACAGGGGAAGGAGTACACCATGTTCAAGGGGAGTATCGTTGCCATCATCACCCCGTTCAAAAACGACGAAATCGATGAAGAAAGGCTAAGGGAGCTGGTCGAGTTCCAGATCGAGAACGGCACAGACGGCATTGTCCCGTGCGGCACCACCGGCGAGTCATCCACCCTCGACTATCAGGAGCATGACCGGGTTGTTGAAATCGTTGTTCACCAGGTAAAGAAGCGAATCCCCGTCATCGCTGGGACCGGCTCCAACTCCACCAAGGAAGCCATTGAGATAACCGAGCATGCCAAAAGAGCCGGAGCAGACGGGGCGCTACTTGTAACCCCTTACTACAACAAACCTTCCCAGGAAGGTCTCTACCGTCATTACAAAACAGTGGCTGAAGCCGTTGCCCTTCCGCAGGTTCTCTATAATGTTCCGGGGCGCACCGCGGTCAATATGCTGCCGGAGACAGTCGCCCGGCTTGCGGAGATTCCCAACATTGTCGCTATCAAGGAAGCAGCCGGCTCCCTGCAACAGGTGTCCGAGATCATCGCCCTGTGCGGTGACAAGATCGGCGTGTTGTCGGGAGATGATTTCATTACCTTTCCGCTGATGGCCTGCGGCGGCGTGGGCGTAATTTCCGTTACCGCCAACATTATGCCAAAAGAGATCGCAGCCATGATCGACGCCTTTAACGCCGGAAACATGGAGGAAGCGCGCCGACTCCACCTGAGACTCCTAAAGATCAGTAATGCCATGTTCATTGAAACCAATCCGGTACCGGTAAAGACAGCCCTCGGACTCATGGGTAAATGCTCTGAAGAAGTTCGTCTGCCGCTGGCTCCCATGTCTGAGGAAAACAACTTGAAACTTGCTGTTGTCATTAAAGAATACGGATTGATATAAAGAAAGGGTTGCGGGCCGAAGGACATAATCTTCATTTCTTTGGCGACACCCTTGTGCCGACGATGAGGTATGTCATGATCAAAGTGAATCGCCACCAGTAATCTAGACACTCCTGAGGTAAAAAAAATTACTCCAGGAGGATTACGTGAGCGCCAAGTGTTAGCCGACGAGGGGGGGCGACGGTCACGAGGCTATTTCTTAGACTAGATAAGAAGTCTCTGAAACCTATATTCCGTTCTAGGGTGATTTTTCTTGATCGGACTCAGAAAAAAGCCGAAATTGTAGGAGAAAAAGTTTTGCTGAGCGTCACGCCTGGGGAGCCATACTACAAAAGTGGGATTTTTCCTTGAGAAAAGTCCCACTTTTTTTTGTAAAGACCCATCCCCTCCGAATTTCAATTCTTCAGCATCATTTTCTTCTACTCGTTTCATGCACTCCTTGCCCATGTTTTGCCAGAAACCTCTACTTTCGAAGTGTCTATTGTTTCGGGAAGCTTACGAATCGACCACAACATTTTACTGACAGGAATGTAATGGTACACTTAATACACATTATGAAGTAATAAAAGCTGCTGAGCAGCGGTTAAGATCTTGCCAGGATTTTACAATAAAACGCGTTGTCACTACAT
>JAMPIU010000162.1 GCA_023667845.1 Dehalobacter sp.
TTCAGGGCGGAATTCCTTTTTTCGGGATGAAGCTAATGATCAACGCGCAGATTCTGGATATGCTGCCCTATATCACCACGATTTTGGTGCTGCTGTTTATTAACCTGCGCAAGAAAAAAGAGTATAATCCGCCGGCTAGCCTGGGTAATTCTTACTTTAGGGAAGACCGCTAATCAACATAGGGGATGAAATTCTGAACATACGAGGAGGAATTACAATGAAAAACACTAAAAACTTTATCTCTGGTTTGCTATTGGGATGCTTGATTGCTACGGGACTTCCCGTCATGGCCTCTGGCATAAATGCTAAAATCGATGTGGTTTTGGATGCGGTAAGAGTTCAGGTTGATGGAAGGGAAGTTCAGGCCAGTAGCATTCTTTATAACGGAAAAACCTATCTAGGCATGAGGGAGGTGGCGGAATTGGTGGGTAAAGAGGTGGTCTGGAACCAAGAAACATTTACGGCGAACATAGCCGAAAAGGGAAGCATTGACACATATGCCGTCCCTCAAAACAAAAGTGGATTTGTAGCCATGGAAATTCGTGATGGCATACCCTACACAGCCAAGATAGATGGCATCGAATATTATTCTTCCATAAAGTTGACTGACATTTTCAAAGAACACGGTTTCAGCCATGGCTTATACGCTCCTGATGCCGGCTTTACTCATGGCTTCAAGCTATCCGTCTTTAATGAGGAGAAAGCAGTCATTGACAGCGTTCCCTATGTCATCGAAGAATCACGCATTTATATTGCGAAAGACTATGTAGAGCAAAACATACTTCCCCTACTCAAATAGGTAACAACACAACTCAATGAAATAAAAAGAGGAGGGCATTACCGACTTGGAGCTTAAGGATATATACAATAGGATGTGACCATAGTGCGCTCACAGCATACTATATCCATCGAAGCTGAATACTTGGAGATGTAACTCACAGCTTAAAAAACCTGCGAAAGTGAACAGAAAAGGACTCGCACTCATTCTATCAGGCTGAGTTCGAGTCCTTTTTACGGGTTATATGGCTCTCCGTTTGGCTTATATGCTGGGAGGAGTGCTATCCTTAGTTGCTGACTATATAACGTCGCCGGTAATCTGCGGCTGCTCTGCGGGAGGAGCAATTGGTGCGCTCGACGGACATTCTGCACCGCCCATAATCCCGACCTGCTTATTGATGTCGCCATCGCTGCCGGTCGTACCGCCCATGATACCGACCTTGTTGCCGGTGAACTCATCGTCGGGATTGCTGACCATTGTTCCGACGCTGCCGACCTCGTCAACAATCTACCCGAAACCCGGAATCCAGACATGAGGCTTGCTGTCTATTACGCTTCTATCGCCTGGCTTTGGTTCGGTGGAGGCTGGTGCGGATTTTAATACAGCGTGAGATATCGGAGCTTTCGGCGGTGCTGTTTCTTTTTCTGCCGTTACCTCAGCTATCTGTGGCTCACTTTCTGCAGCAGTCTCCGTTACCGGGATAGGCATATCTGCGGAGATAAAAATATGCAGCCTTTCCTCTGACCGAGTCTCAACTTTGGTGCTAACGGTGGTTTTTACAGGCTCGGCGGGTAAATTCCCGACCTCGGCGCTCCGTGGTCACACAGCGCGACACAGGCGATTATTTGCTTTTTCATATAGATCAACTCCCTTCTCCAACAGACATACCCCAAGTCGGCGGAGATAGCTACACTTATTTCGATAAACGCACTCAAATTTCGCATGATTATGGACTGAAACTTTACAAATGCGTAAAAAGTATTGTAAAACACATGCAAATTTTGGTATAATAAGTTGAAACTTATGAAACAGGTGGCGCATATGAAAGTAAGTTATAAAAAACTATGGAAGCTCCTTATCGACAGAGATATGAAGAAGAAAGATTTACAGTTGGCGGCTGGATTGAGCTCGACCACTATTGCCAAACTGTCAAATCACGAAAATGTCAGCATGGATGTCCTGATAAAAGTATGTACTATTCTCGGCGTTGACATTGGCGATATTATGGAGCTCGTTCCAAATGCTCAACCCGACACAAAGCAAGATAATGTATAATCTTAAGGGGAGCAGAGTATGGAGATATTCGACAACATAACAAAAAGAGTAATAGATGATATGGCAGTGACTATCGAAAAAGACAGCCGCCTTTCGATAGCTGCCGCATGCTTCTCCATATATGCATATCAAGTTTTGAGGAAACAATTCGACCATATTAATGAGCTTCGCTTTATTTTTACATCCCCTGCATTTGTCACAGAGAAAGCACCTAAAGAAAAACGTGAGTTTTATATCCCACGCCTTAATCGAGAGCGAAGCCTTTATGGATCAGAGTTTGAAGTGAAACTGCGCAACGAGTTGACGCAGAAAGCCATCGCACGCGAGTGTGCCGAATGGATAAAAAAGAAGGTTACGTTTAAGTCAAATACCACGGCGGAAAACATGAGTGGGTTTCTCAACGTGGAGTCCGGCAATGAGAAGATTACATATATGCCGCTGGGCGGATTTACCACAGTGGACATTGGCTGCGAACGTGGAAATAACAGCTATAACATGGTGACGAAAATTCCTGCTCCGCACAGTCAGGAATTCATTCGGCTGTTTGAAAGCATCTGGAATGACAGAACGAAATTACAGGATGTAACCGAAGCGGTCATCCAAAGCATAACCGCCGCTTATAATGAAAACTCGGCGGAGTTTCTTTATTTTGTTGCCCTTTACAACATCTTCAACGAATTCCTTGAAGATATATCCGAGGATGTACTGCCCAATGAAGCGACCGGCTTTAAAGAAAGTAAAATCTGGAACATACTTTATGATTTTCAGAAGGATGCCGCCCTGGCCATCATCAATAAGCTGGAAAAGTACAACGGGTGCATCCTTGCCGACAGCGTAGGTCTTGGTAAGACTTTTACCGCTCTTTCTGTTATCAAGTATTATGAAAACAGAAATAAATCCGTTCTTGTTTTGTGTCCCAAAAAGCTGACCGACAACTGGAACACATATAAAGACAATTATATAAACAACCCGATTGCTTCTGACCGGCTGCGGTATGATGTACTCTATCACACAGACCTGTCCAGAAATCATGGACGCTCCAACGGGTTGGACTTGGATCGTCTGAACTGGGGAAATTATGACCTCATCGTTATCGACGAGTCGCATAATTTCCGCAACGGCGGCGAAGTTTACGGCGATGACGCAAGAGAAAATCGTTATTTGAGGCTTCTGAATAAAGTAATCCGCCCCGGCGTAAAGACAAAAGTTCTGATGCTTTCGGCAACACCTGTAAACAATCGCTTCGTTGATTTACGCAATCAGCTGGCGCTTGCTTACGAAGGTAATCCCAACCTCATAAACGAAAAGCTGAGTACGGCAAAGCCGATTGATGAGATATTTCGTAATGCCCAAAGAGCGTTCAATGTTTGGAGAGATTTAGAGCCGGAGAAAAGAACGACGACGACGCTGTTGAAGATGCTGGATTTTGACTTCTTTGAGGTATTGGACAGCGTTACAATCGCTCGTTCCCGCAAACATATTGAGAAGTATTACAATATGGATGATGTCGGCAAGTTCCCTGAAAGGCTCAAGCCCATCTCCTTGAGACCGAGCCTGACGGATTTAAGTCATGCCATAAATTATAATCAGATATACGATGAGCTTATGAAATTGAATCTGTCGGTCTACATACCGACCGACTTTGTCTTTGAAAGCAGATGGGAAAAATATGTTGATCCTGACCTCAATATTAACCGCGCCGGTCGTGAACAAGGTATCCGCCGTTTGATGAGCATCAACCTTTTGAAACGATTGGAAAGCTCTGTCTATTCTTTCCGGCTGACCCTTCAGCGAATCAAAAAGCTGATAAATGATACTATCGCTGAAGTTGATGTATTTGAGGCTGGCGGCGACGCTGACGTTGAATTAACGGAGTTCAACGAAGATGCGGATTTCGATTACGACGATCAGAATACAGATTTCTTTACCACCGGCAGGAAAATAAGAATCGATTTAAACGATATGGACTACGTCACCTGGCGCAGCACCCTCAGGCAGGATTCTGATGTCCTGGAGCTTTTGACGCTTATGATTGCCGACATAACACCCGAGTACGACACTAAGCTGCAAACCCTGCTAAAATTGATTTCTGATAAAATCGATACCCCGATTAACAAGGGCAATAAAAAGGTGCTTGTATTTTCAGCGTTTTCGGACACTGCGGAATATCTGTACCAGAATGTAAGCGGATTTCTAAAAGGCAAATATGGTCTTGATACTGCGATGATAACAGGTACGGTAGACGGCAAGACTACGATTCCGAAGTTCAGGGCGACTTTTAATAATGTTCTGACTTGTTTTTCACCTATATCTAAGGACAAAGCCCTTCTTATGCCTGGGTTAACAGATCAAATTGACATCCTTATAGCTACCGACTGCATTTCCGAAGGTCAGAATCTTCAGGATTGCGATTATCTTGTGAATTACGATATTCACTGGAATCCTGTCCGTATTATCCAGCGGTTCGGTCGTATTGACCGTATCGGCAGCAGGAATGCGCAGATACAGCTTGTTAACTTTTGGCCGGATTTGACGCTGGACGATTACATAAACCTAAAGAGCCGTGTGGAAACCCGCATGAGGATATCCGTCATGACCTCCACTGGAGACGACGACCTAATCAACGCAGAAGAAAAGGGTGATCTTGAATACCGAAAAGTGCAGCTTAAGCGTCTGCAGGAGGAAGTCGTTGATATCGAGGATATGTCCAGCGGTATTTCTATCATGGATTTAGGGTTAAACGAATTCCGCCTTGACCTGCTGGACTACATTAAAAATAACGGCGATTTGGACAAGACCCCTTTCGGTCTCCATGCTGTAGTCCCCACCAAGGACGATACGCCTCCCGGCGTCATCTTTGTGTTAAAGAATATCAATGGCGGCATGAACATCGACAACCGGAACAGGCTTCACCCGTTCTATATGGCATACATAGCAAACGACGGCGAAGTGGTGTACGACCACCTTTCTCCCAAAGAAATGCTGGATAAGATGCGATATCTCTGCAAGGGAAAGACTGCTCCGCTGGCAGATTTGTGCCGGGATTTCAATCAGGAGACCAATGACGGCAGAAATATGTGCCACCTTTCGGAATTGCTGTGCGGTGCGATTAACTCCATCATTGATGTCAAGGAAGAAAGCGACATCGACAGCCTGTTCAGAAGCGGCGGCACTTCGGCTTTGAATACGAACATAACAGGCTTGGATGACTTTGAACTGATCTGCTTTTTGGTGGTGCGAGGTGCTTCTCATGATTGAGTTGCCGCAAGGAACAGCATTTAACCGACGTATTCCTAAGCAGAAGTTTTATGAAAATCTGTCCGTTAATGCGGAGCTCAAACGGATTTTTATTGAACAGATTAATGTGATTTACTGGCGAAACAAAATATCCCCCAGCACAGTTAATGTTGCCGCAGGGAAAACCGTTTCAGAGATTGAGGTCATAGAAATACGTTTGAACCAGAACAGTCTTGATAAAAGGGTTTTACAGCTGATTGACAGAGAGATTCCATATCATATCCTTTTTCTGCTGACGCATGAGAATCAGGTGCAGGCATGGATTGGTTATAAGGAGCAGAGTCAGGGCGGCACGACGGCTTTTAAGCAGGGAACGTATTATAACACTGGGTGGATGAACTCGAACGAATTATCTTTCCGGCTGGACGGGCTCAATATGGATGCGGTGTATGAAGGCTTCATCCGGCAGATTGCCAGGGAACGGCTGGATGACATGCCTGGTGGGGATATAAAGGATGCTGTCGTCCGTGATGAGCGGCGGCAAAAGCTGCAAAAAGAGATTACTGCTTTAGAAAATAAAGTATATAGAGAAAAACAGTTCAATAAACAAGTCGAGCTCAACAGTCAGTTGAAGCGGCTGCGAGGGGAATTGGAGGGGTTGAGATGAGTTGGGATGATGTGTGGAAGATTTGTTTATCAGTCCTTGTGAGTTTGGGCGGATTCGCAGGAATATTAACATTAATAATTCGGTTTTCATCAGATATTATTGCTGATCGCCTTTCAAAAAAATACGAATTAAAAATAAATAAAGAATTTGAAAGCTATAAGAACAATCTTGATAAAAAGACTTACATTAGTAAAACAAGATTCAATAAGGAATTTGAGATTCACCAAGAATTATCTGAGAAAACTATTACAATGGTGTTTAATTTTGCGGAGATTGCGAGAACAATTCAACTTAATCAGGAAGATGATAAAGAAGCAATTTCAAGCGTGTGGAAGGCTGCTGTAGAATCTTACAATGAGGCTAACAGAACTACTCGCAAGTACGCTCCTTTTATTAATGAAGGAATATAAAGAGTTCATTGATTTAGGGGATAAATGTAGAAACCAATTGAATTATTATTTATCACACTACAAAGACCTTCCCTTTGAAAAAAAATGGGAGCGTCTTTGGGCGGTTGCAACTGGTAATGTTCCTGATTACAGTAAATTCGAGACTAAGCAAGACTTTGAAAATAAATTCAAGGTCAATCAACAGGAGATTTCGGTTTCTTTAGATACATTAATGAGTACATTAAGAACCTATTTATCGAGTTTGGATGTTGTATAAGGAGGAACCCAATGATGAACAAGCCTAAATTTGAAACGTCGAGCCTAATTACAGAGAGCGTGGCGAAAATAGCGGAGCTTTTTCCCGGCGCAGTTACCGAAGGGAAAGTAAATTTCGACCTGCTGCGTTCCTTGCTTGGTGATGAGGTGTATGGCAATGAAGCCTATGAGTTTACCTGGGTAGGTAAAAAAGCCGCTATTGCAGAGGCGGGACGACCTATTCGCAAGACGCTTCGCCCTTGTGTGGAGGAAAGCAAAGACTGGGATACCACCGGAAATCTTTACATAGAGGGCGATAACCTTGACGTGCTGAAACTATTGCAGGAGAGTTATCTCGGCAAGGTGAAGTTGATTTATATAGATCCGCCGTATAACACGGGAAATGATTTTGTTTATCGAGATAACTTCACGCAGGACAAAGATGAATATGACGAGGAAGCGGGTGTATTTGATGAAGATGGTGACCGCCTGTTCCGAAACACCGAAAGTAATGGGCGTTTTCATTCCGATTGGTGCAGCATGATGTATCCGAGGCTGGTGTTGGCAAGGAATTTACTACGGAATGAAGGGGTTATATTTATTAGTATTGATGATAATGAGCAGGCAAGTTTGAAAAAGCTCTGTGATGAGGTCTTTGGGGAGAGATATTTTATCGGTTGTTTTGTATGGAAAAGGCGCACTTCCTCATCTATGGATCAATCTAAAGCATCAACAGATCATGAATATGTTATTGCGTATCATAAAGGTGGATTTACAGCATTAAAGGGAACAGAAAAAGATTATGCAGGATATTCGAATCCAGATAATGATCCACGAGGAATATGGACAACTGGTGATTTGACTGTCGGCATGAATGGCGATATGCGTCCAAATCAATACTATGATCTGATTAATCCTGCAACCGGAAAAGTATATAAAGCAAATTATAATCGGGTATGGTCTTATACTCCTGACAGCATGAAAAGACTTATTGATGAGAATAGAGTTATATTCCCTGAAGACACAAGCAAGCGTCCTATGTTAAAACGATTCGCAAGCGAATTAAAAAGCGATACAAATCCTTTTTCTACTTGGATGAAGGATATCGGATTGAATACCGAAGGTACACGTATAGCAAATGCATTATTTAACAATACAAGCATGTTTAACTACGCAAAACCAATCAGTTTAGTTAAAAATGTGATTGAACAAGTTACGTCTGACAACGATATTATTCTTGACTTCTTTTCCGGCTCTGCCACCACCGCCCACGCAGTCATGCAACTCAATGCCGAAGATGGTGGCAACCGCAAATTTATCATGGTGCAATTACCTGAACTCTGCACACCAGACAGTGAAGCTGCTAAGGCAGGCTATAAAAACATCTGCGAAATCGGCAAGGAGCGCATTCGCCGCGCAGGTGAAAAAATTGTAGCGGAAGGTATTTCTAAGACTACAATGAAAAAGATCGGGGGAGAGGTGTTAGAGCCGGTTCTTACTGATGACGGAATGATTGAACATTCCTCGACAACAGAGTATGAAATAAAAACAGAAAGCAAGGCGATTTATTACCTGGATATAGGCTTCCGCGTTCTCAAGCTGGATGATACCAATATGAAAGATGTGTACTACGCCGCAGGCAAGTACACGCAGGACTTGCTTGCCGGTATGGAGGACAACATCAAAGATGACCGTACCGATATGGATTTGCTTTATGCCTGTCTGCTGGACTGGGGTCTGCCTCTCTCCATGCCGCACACTCATGAAAAAATAGACGGCTTTACCGTCCATACCTATAACGAAGGCGATCTTATCGCTTGCTTCGATAAACAAATTAGCGATGCGGTGGTTAAAGAAATCGCCAAGCGCCAGCCGTTGCGTGCTGTTTTCAGGGACAGCAGCTTTAACAGCTCGCCTGAAAAAATCAATGTAGAAGAAATCTTTAAGCTGCTTGCGCCGAATACGAATGTGAGGGTGATATAATGGACGATAAAAAACTTGCCCTCACGCCGCAGGGCGACGAAACAGAGTTCTATAAGAAGGTCTCCGACCTGCTCACAGCAGCTCGCCAATACGCAAAACGGCAGTTGGACAGCACCATTGTCACAACCTATTATGAAGTCGGCCGGATGATTGTGGAGCGCGAACAGCAGGGTCAAAAGAGAGCTCAATACGGCACAAAACTTATTAAAGGACTGTCCGAATACCTCACCGAGCAATACGGCAAGGGCTTTTCGGTCGTAAATTTAAAAAGCATAAGAAAATTTTACCAAGTTTACTCGCCGTCAATAGGGCAATCACTGACTGCCCTTTCTGAAAAAAATGAAAAATTTGATTCGCTGATTAGCCTGTTTGACGTAAATGTGCAAAAAGGGCAGTCGCTGACTGCCCAATTCAAATTATCGTGGACGCATTATCAAAATTTGATGCGAATTGAAAATGAAGCCGCCCGCCGTTTTTACGAAATCGAAACTTTTAACCAACAGTGGTCGGTCAGGCAGCTGCAGCGTCAGGTCGGCAGTTCTCTCTATGAGCGGCTGGGGCTTTCCCGCGACAAGGACAAGGTTATGGCGTTGGCGAACGAAGGTCAGATCATCGAAAGTCCTCGTGACATCTTCAAGTCACCGTATGTACTGGAATTTACGGGACTTGAGGAACGGTCGGAATACAGCGAAACCGAACTTGAACAGGCTCTGATAGACAACCTGCAGAAGTTCCTGCTTGAACTCGGCAAAGGCTTTCTGTTCGAAGCACGGCAAAAGCGGTTTTCGTTTGATGATAAGTCGTTCTATGTTGATCTCGTATTCTACAACCGCCTGCTCCAATGCTATGTTCTCGTTGACCTCAAGGTTGCCGAGCTGAAGCATCAGGACTTGGGTCAGATGTTGATGTACGTCAACTACTTTGACCGTTATGTCAGACAGGCGTTTGAAAAGCCCACGATAGGTATTCTACTGTGCAGTCAGAAAAATGATAACATCGTTGAATTAACCCTGCCGGAAGACAGTAATATTTACGCCTCGGCATACAGCCTTTATCTCCCCGACAAGGCTTTATTACAACGTAAGCTTGCCGAATGGGTCGAGGAGTTCGAAGAGGAACACGGAGGTGACGGCAAATGAAGCTGCAGTTTAAGCATCAAAAATTTCAGGCAGATGCGGCAAAGGCTGTGTGCGATGTGTTTGCCGGACAGCCCTTCCTCACGCCCAGCTATATGATGGACAAGGGATATATAAAGAACGAACAGATGACCATCGATGAAGCCGAGCGCTTCACTGGCTTTGGCAATTCCAAGCTCGTGTTGGAATTAAACGATGGAGTTATCCTTGAAAATGTCAACAAAATTCAACGCAGTAACCAGATTGAGCCGTCCAAGGAATTGGAGGGGTGGTATAACCTGACGGTGGAAATGGAAACCGGCGTCGGCAAGACTTATACATATATCAAAACTATGTACGAGCTCAACAAGCGGTACGGCTGGAGCAAGTTCATTATTGTCGTTCCCAGCGTCGCTATCCGCGAGGGTGTGTATAAGTCGTTCCAGATTACGGAGGAACACTTTACCGAGGAATACGGAAAGAAGATCCGGTATTTTATCTACAATTCTGCCCAGCTGACGGAGATTGACCGCTTCGCTTCCGACAGCGCTATCAATGTGATGATTATAAATTCTCAGGCTTTTAACGCCCGCGGCAAGGACGCCCGTCGTATTTACATGAAGCTCGATGAATTCCGAAGCCGTAAGCCCATAGATATCCTTGCAAAAACAAATCCAATTTTGATTATTGATGAACCGCAGTCGGTGGAAGGTGCAGCTACAAAAGAGCGCTTAAAAGAGTTTAACCCGCTGTTCACGCTCCGCTATTCGGCAACTCATAAGAAAGACAGCGTTTACAATATGGTTTACCGCCTGGATGCTATGGAAGCATATAACAAGAAGCTGGTCAAGAAAATTGCCGTAAAAGGAATTTCCGTTACCGGCAGCACAGCTACCGAAGGATATGTATATCTGGAGGGCATTAATCTCTCTAAGGGAAATCCCACTGCCACCATTGAGTTTGATATTAAAGGCGCAAGCGGCGTCCGCAAGGCAACACGCATTGTTGGCGAAGGATATAATCTCTACCCCAATTCCGGCGAACTCGCTGAATATAAAAATGGGTATACCGTTACGCGTATTGACGGCAGGGACAGCTCTATTGAGTTTACGAACGGCATCAAACTCTTTGCCGGTGATGTTATGGGTGCGGTCAGTGAGGAACAGCTCAGGCGCATTCAAATTAGAGAGACTATTCTCTCTCATATCGAACGGGAACGGCAGTTGTTCTATAAAGGCATCAAGGTTTTGTCGCTTTTCTTTATCGATGAGGTCGCCAAGTACAAACAATATGACGCTACTGGACAGCCTTTTAATGGTGTGTATGCCGATATGTTCGAAGAGGAATATAAACAGGTCATCGGCAATCTCCAACTTAAAATCGGCGATGGAGACGAATACCTGAAATATCTTGGCAAAATTACCGCCAAAGAAACTCATGACGGTTATTTTTCCATAGATAAAAAGAGCCATCGCATGGTAGACAGCAAGTTCGGTGACAGGCAGGAGCGTACCTCTGACGATGTGGACGCTTATGATAGGATTATGAAAAATAAAGAACTCCTGCTGGATCGCCGCGACCCACTTCGGTTTATCTTCTCTCATTCTGCCTTGCGTGAAGGCTGGGATAACCCGAATGTGTTCCAGATATGCACGCTTAAACAAAGCGGCAGCGATGTCCGTAAACGTCAGGAGGTCGGGCGCGGTTTAAGGCTGTCTGTAAATCAGAACGGCGAACGCATGGACACCAACTTGCTGGGTGAGGATGTTCACAATATAAATGTTCTTACCGTTGTCGCCAACGAAAGCTACGACAGCTTTGCCAAAGGGCTTCAGGCCGAACTGGCCGAGGCTGTGGCTGACCGTCCTCGTATGGTCACGATGGAACTCTTTAAGAACAAAGTGATTAAGGATGTAAGCGGCGCTGAACAGGTTATTGATATTGAACTGGCTCAAAGTATCTACGAAGGGCTTATCACCAGCGGATATGTGAAGAAAGGTATCCTCACCGACAAATATTATGAGGACAAGAAAAACGGCAGTATCGAAATAGCTGAAGAAGCTGTGGATTGCAAAGATTCTGTCATTGCTATTCTTGATTCAATCTACGACAGCCGAGCCATGCAGCCTGAAAACGCACGGAAAAACAATGTTGAACTCAAACTGGACAAGGCCAAGCTTGGTTTGCCGGAATTCCAGAAGCTGTGGGCTAAAATAAACTCCAAGTCCGTTTATGTGGTGGAGTTTGATCAGGATGAATTGATAAAAAAATCAATAGCTGCTCTGAACCGCGACCTTCGCGTATCAAAGATATTTTTCAAGGTCGAAACCGGGACGATGACCGACATCCAGTCACGGGAGCAGCTGCAGCAAGGAGCGGCTTTTGTCAAAGAAGAAAACGAGGTTTACAAGGCGGAGTTTTCTTCCAGTAACGCTGTGAAATATGACCTTGTAGGGAAAGTTGTTGCAGAGACAGGGCTTACCAGAAAAGCGGTTGTGAGCGTCCTGCGGGGAATCGATAAGGTTGTTTTCAGTCAGTTCGCCAATAATCCCGAGGAATTTATCATTAAAGCAGCTCAGATTATCAACGAGCAAAAGGCGACGACAATCATTCAGCATATCACTTACAATAAGCTGGACTCCGTATATGAAACCACTATTTTCACCGAGCCGACGCTGAAAGGACAGCTTGGCGTTAACGCCATGGCGGCCAATAAGCATCTGTACGACCACATCCTCTATGATTCGACGAACGAAAAAATCTTTGCCGAAAGCGTCGATACCAGTAATGAGGTGGCGGTCTATGTGAAGCTGCCGAACGGATTTTTCATCAGTACGCCGGTTGGAAAGTATAATCCTGACTGGGCAATTGCTTTCCATGAAGGTAAGGTCAAGCACGTTTATTTTGTCGCCGAGACAAAAGGCTCCATGTCCTCCATGCAGCTCCGCGAGATTGAAAAGGCAAAAATCCACTGCGCTCGTGAACATTTTAAGGCAATCAGCACCAGTTCTGTCGTATATGACGTGGTAGACAACTATGCGGCATTATTGGACAAGGTTATGAGTTAATTGTTTTGATAAACGATTAAACTTGGCGAGGGGGTATTTAAATATTAAGTTTTGTAATCACTATATCAATGCTTTTATTAGCGTTCCTCGTCTGGGTTATAGTGATAAATACAAGTAAATCGAAGCAGACGGCGCTTCCGCTGCTTTTGATCCATGAAGGGTTTGGATTATTGGGTAGCGGTATTCTCGATTGCTTCGATTTC
This sequence comes from Dehalobacter sp., assembly GCA_023667845.1. Taxonomy (NCBI): domain Bacteria; kingdom Bacillati; phylum Bacillota; class Clostridia; order Eubacteriales; family Desulfitobacteriaceae; genus Dehalobacter; species Dehalobacter sp. The sequence continues at coordinate 12,971 of JAMPIU010000162.1, forward strand.
AATTTTACCTTGAATATTAACACTAAGTTTGGTATTGCTTCAGGCTATGTTAAAAGCCCTGAGACCAATTATATTTTATTAGGATGCGGAATCGTTCTCATTATTTTAGGCATAATTCTTTGGCGGTCAGTCAGAAAGAGGATATATGTTCTGAATATGTTAGGAAGAATCAAACATGAAATCAGCGACATCAAATCCGTTAATGCCCTGAAGTTAAAGGATTATCAAGTAAAAGAAACCATTCTTGATTTACGTTGGGCGGCAAGCGATGTAAATCCGCAGACATGGGAAAAAGCAAAAATACAGATTGATGAATATGTCAATGAGTTTTCTGCTCGCTCTGATGCTTCTACTATTTGCTTTACCGGCATGGCTCCAATCCCTTTTGAAGTTTACGCCGGTTCATGTATGAACGGGCATATGACTAAGCGGTTTTTCGAATATAAGCGAAGCGAGGATACCTATTACGAGCTAATACATAAATATAATTTCAGCCCGATAGAATGGATAAAAAATAAAAAACTACCTGTTTTGACAGAAGGAGTGTTGGTGGGAGACGATTCTGCCGAGGTAGTTATTGCTGTATCTATAACTCAGACCGTACAGGATTCTGATCTGATACAATTTAATTGTCCCACAATAAGACTTGGAATCACTAATCCCAAAGATAATACCCTAACCAGCATTGTGCAGTTAAAAGATTATGTTGATAAAACCAATGAATTGATAATAAAACTTAAAGATGTCTATCCAAAATTATCACGAATTCATTTAGCCTGTGCTGTACCAAGCTGCTACGCATTTGACCTCGGCAGCAAGCTGGGGCATTTAGATAATAGATTCCCTGAGATTGTGGTGTATCACTATGTTTCAACAGCAACGCCTAAATATAAATACGGTATTGTCGTGACCGGTGAGAATAAAGGTAATCTGGTAATCAATGATTATGTGACAAAACAATAAGTTATCAATTTCAGCCACGAGTGCGAGCATGGTTGCTTCGGCCCGAAAGGATGTGTAAAGTTGTTCGATTTATCTTCAGAATTTGAAAAGTTTTATTGCGATGAAATAGTCTTACCCCAGGGTGCTCAAAATGACCTTCGTGCTAAACGGAACACAAATATACGGAGACTGAAAAGTGGTCTTAAGGAGTATAATGAAGAGCACGGTACTTCATATAGTGTTTCCGAGACTTTTACCCAAGGCAGTATGGCAATGCATACTGTGATTCAAAATGATTCAAATGACTACGATATCGATGTCGCTATTGTATTCGACTCGGATAATATTAAAGATTTAGGTCCTCTATCCGTTAGAAATATCGTCGCAGATGCCATCAATCGTAAAAAGGGAAATCTCGGGACAGAACCCGAAGTTAAAACAAACTGTGTCAGAATTAAATATAGCAATGGGTACCATGTGGATTTTGCCGTTTACAGAAGAACAAAAAATGGCAACGGCACTTACAGCTATGAACATGGCGGGAGTGCTTGGCGAAGTCGAGACCCCAAAGCCATATCAAATTGGTTCAGTGATCAAATAAAATCAAAAGGAGCTAAACTGCGCAAAACGGTTCGCTTACTTAAAACATTTAGCAAATCACGATATTCGTGGATAATGCCTGGAGGTTTGATACAAACTGTTCTTTGCGATGAGCAATTAAGCACGGGATATGACCGTTTAGATGAGACGTTTTACTACTTAATGAAGAACATCCGGGACAGGCTTAAGATTTATATCGAGGTTTATAATCCTACTGATACCGGCGTATCACTCCTTTTAAAACAAAGTGACCGCGATAAAATGGATACCCTAAAGAGCAGACTTGATACATATGTGGCAAAACTTGATGTCTTATTTGACAGTAATTGTAGTAAGTCCGATGCTTATAATGCATGGCACGAGGTATTCGATCATGACTTTTGGACTCTTGCTTCCGTTACTGAATCGGCATCTTTTAGCAAAAGTGAATTTGAAAGAAGTGCAGTTGTTTTTTCAAACACGGAAGAATTTATCGAAGACGAGGTCAATATCAATGAGATTTATGAAGTTGAAATTGATTGTGAAGCGACTGGAGATGGTTTTAGAACAGGTCCAATAAGTACATATATAGATAAAATTTTGAAAAAATTCTTGCCCCATAATTTAAGCCTGAAATTCTATATAAAAGAATGTAATGCTCCAAAACCATATGATATCTGGTGGAAAGTTCGAAACGTTGGTCCTGAAGCCGAAAGAAGAAATTGTATCAGAGGGGATCTACTGAAAACCAATTTACCCGAAAGAAAAGAATCAACCAAATTTTTTGGACCACATTATGTTGAGTGCTACATCATAAAAAATGGTGTATGTGTTGCGATTGGGCATATTGATGTTCCAATTGGGCATTCGTAAAGTATAAAGAGAGGCGTCATCCTTCGCGGGACAACGCCCTCTCTTTTGCATTTCCGTATCGGTTTGGGGTATGGTTCAATAAGTTTCCCTATTGAAACGTGCCTTCCCTCTCTTTTTTGTTTTTGACAAAGAACGCACTGTAATCAGGGAGTGCTTTAGTAACTTAGCCGGCGGAGAGTGAGCGCAACTAATTCAGCCTTTTTTAATATTGGTTTCGGTGGGGAATAAATACATTGAGGGCTTGTCCCAGGACTTCTACTTCAAGAGGCAGG
>JAMPIU010000163.1 GCA_023667845.1 Dehalobacter sp.
CTCAGATCCAGGCTGCCTGCAAGTTCTGAATTGCCCCAGTAAATGGCCCCAACGTATCCCTCATCATCCCAGTATACATAGCTCCATGTCTCAGGATCGTCTGCGTCAAAAGAAGCGTTCAGCATCTGCCCGTTCGTTTTGCCTGCAACTGCTGAAGTTTTGAGCAGGAAGTTTCGGACTTTATTATAATCATCGGCGTTATACCAATACGCGTAAAGGGTGGTATCCTGCGTTACCGTATCTGTTGAAAAATCCCATGCGTTCTCGCACGTTGCTTCCGTATACCATCCGCCGAAGATGTAGCCTGTTCGGCTCGGATCAGCCGGCGCTGTTATCGTTCCGCAATCATACAGCTCATCCCATGTTGAAGCGCCCGAGTAATTGGGATCATACGTCACGGTTGCTTTAGAAAAATTGGCGTAGAGCGTTCCCGCTGCCGTAGTCCAAACCGTATAAGGGTTGGTATCTCCCACATTCTCACCTTCCCATACCCAGTTAACAAAGGTTGTATCCGCATTGGGCACAGCCGTAAACACATAAGCCGGTCCCGGAGTTGTCTGCCATGTAAGCGCGATCGTCCCGTTTCCTGCCGCGTAGGCATTCAGCGCTACGTTATTTTTATTTAAATTGATTTCTTTCGTTGGATTATCATTTGCAATTACTCTTGCAATATTAATATTATTGCTAAGATTCAGCCTAGTGAGGTTATTTTCATAACAGTACACTTCTGTTAATGCTGTTGACTCGCTGAAATCTATTTCTTCCAAGACATTTTCATAGATATGTAATTCTGTCAATGCCGTTGTGCCCGCTATATCCAATGAACTTATATTGTCGCCTGGCAACTGAATTATCGTCAACGCAGTATCCCCTGATACATCAATCGAGGGGGTATTGCTCCCTGTTATACCAAGTGATTCCAAACTCGTAAAATCGCTTAAATCCAAATCACCTGCCAAACCCGAACTCCACCAGAAGATATATTGCGCACGTTTGGGTGTGCCTGTCCAGGTCACTCCCGTCCATGTGGTCGGGTCATCCTGGCTATAAGTCGCATTTAGCTTTTGTCCGTTTGTTTTTCCCGTTTCCATTGAAGGAAGATTTAAAAATGCTTGTAGTTTGAGATAATCATTTCCATAATAACCATCATAGGTGTCAGTGTATCCGGCTAAAATACTCGTAGAAGGAAGCAACACCAACAACAATAACAGAGCGCAAATGACTGCTGTTATTTTTTTTCTCATATAAGACCGCCTTATTATTAATATTCTTAAAAAAACGAATTTGAACTGATTAAATCATAACAGTGTGATATCGCTCTGTCAACGATTTCTTTATTCAAACTGAATAAAAATTTCGACATTCTGTTTACATCAAAAATATCATCCTATTTGTAATCCAAAATAACACTAAAAACAGGAAATCTTCATTCTTCGCTTGCCCTCAAAACCGGCTGACACTGCCTTTCCAGCCCCATCAGAAGGGCCTCCCTGCGAGCGTGCCTGCGAATCTGTCGAATAGCGTTTCCTAATCTATGGGGTCATGTCATTCTGAGCGTGCCTGCGAATCCGGCTAGGCGGGTATCTCTTTTATAATAATCAACCCATGCCAACCTGCCGCATGTCATAACGATCACGCCGCCACCCCACCAATAAAAAAGGAACGCCTTTTTGCGTTCCTTTAATTTTTTTATTTTTTAATCCTTATGCTTTCTTCTTCCTGCCGATCAACACGATCGATCCCGCGCCCGCAAGCCCTATGCCTGCCAGTGCGATCGGTGCCGTGAAGTCTTGGCCTGTCTGAGGAAGCTCTGCTGCCTCGATCGTTACATCAAGTGTGATATAGTAATTTTGATCGATAGATCCCTCATCCATTGTTTGAACTACAGGCTCTTTGGATCGGTCATAGGCACTGCTGATGCCTACATCTGCAGCGTCTGCGCCGAGCAATGTATAATAATAATAAAGATTTTCATGTTGTGGTGTTGCAATATACGTGAGCCGTGTTGTGCCTGCCTTGAGCCCTGTAAAAATAGCCTCCGCCGGATCCGTAAAGTTGCCTTTCAGGTAAGCAGTATCATAATCCCAGATCCCGCCGCTCACCAATGGCTTCACGCTCAGCCTTCCGCCTTTAAAGATAGTAGCGTCTTGCGGCGAAGATGTGACTCCGGCTTTAAAATTCGCTGTAATATCCTGTGTTGTCGGATTTTGGGTATCAAAGAAATATACATTGTCAGTCGTTAAAACAGTCTCTCCCTGAGTAAAATTATAAGGCAGTGAATTTGAATGTCCAACAGCCAACAGGTATTCTTCATAATCCCCCGAGTAACTAAATAAAGAATAATCTCCCATGAATAAAGCGATATAGCCGTCCCCGTTTGCCTCAAATTTCTGACCTTCGCTGTACACGTTCAAAATGCTTGTCAGCGGGTTCTCAAAACTCCAGAAGCTTTCTAACGCTGTGCAGCCGCTTAAATCAATTTCTGTTATTGCATTCACATCACAAAGCAACGACAACAGACTGCTGTCTCCTGAAGCGTCAATACTGGTGATGCTGTTATACCCTATATCTATGCTTGTCAGCCCGGTCAGTCCGCTCATGTCGAAGCTTCCGGCAAGGCCGCGATCAAACCAATTAATATAGACAACACGTCCCTCATCACTCCATAATACATTGCTCCATGTCTCAGGATCGTCTGCGTCAAAAGAAGCGTTCATGACTGCGCCGTTTGTTACGCCTGCTGTCGCTGAAGTTTTAAGCAGGAAGTTTCGGATTTTATTAAAGTCACTGGCATTA
>JAMPIU010000164.1 GCA_023667845.1 Dehalobacter sp.
TTCAACCTTGATGTTGTTGGAAATCCTGAAACCACGGCAAAAAATCAGGCTGAAATGGAGGCAGCAGGTTTATCACCGATACCTGTTTTCCACTGCGGGGAACCGTGGAAACTGCTAGATATACTTGTTTCGCGTTATACCCTTATCGGTCTTGGCGGTACTGTCGGCAAGCCATACCGGGTAAAAGAACGTTGGTTTCAGCAGGTTTTTACACGGCACCCGTTTCACTGGTTTCACGGCCTCGGGTTAGCCAACGACAGGCTTATCCGGCAGTTTCCGTTCCACTCTGCGGATTCGGTTTGGTGGGTATATAAGTTTAGAGATCGGCAAAAGAGGTTTGCGCCAGAGAAAGACCGTAAAGCTGAACAGGCTGCCAGGGTGAGGTATTTATTAGACTTGGAAAAAGAAGCTGGCCAGGGTTACCAGCAGGTATTTGGATTTTAGGGAGGCACGGGGATGGCTAAGGGCGACCGGGAAAATTTTAAGGCTGACACAGAAGACGGGTACACAAGAATAGCGGATTTACTCCTGGAAGCCCTGGCCATGGCAAAGTTGAACGGGGTGCAAAAGGGTATTTGCCTTTTCCTGTGGCGCCGTACCTACGGCTGGGACCAGAAGGAGGATCAGATTTCCTTAAAAGAGTTTGCCCAGGCTTGCGATACAAGTGAGCCGTACATATCCAGGCAGCTAAAACAGCTCATTCAATGGAAGGTAATAATCCGCACTTCGTATGAGCCTGGCAAAGTACCGGGGTATACCTTTAATACAAGGGTTGCACAATGGGATAAGGGTTGTATAAATGTACAAGGGTTATCCGAATGTGCAATACAAGGGTTGTACATATGTGCAAGGGTTAACCAAGACTCAGCCTTAGAGCCGCAAGGGATTGAGCTACCCCTATATACAGATCATAAACATATTAATAATAATAATAATGATCATGATAAAGCGGGCAAATCAGATTTATCCACAGGCAAGTTGGCCACAGAAGAAGATGGCCAAGACTCGAAAGAATTGTTTACCGTCTTTGAAAAAGAGTTTGGCCGGCCACTTTCGCCAATAGAATTTGAACAGATTAATCAATGGGTTGGTGAACATTCGGAACTGCTTGTCAGAGAGGCATTAAAACGAGCAGTTTTACTGGGCAAATTCAATTTTAAGTATATAGACAGCATCCTGCTCGAGTGGAAAAAGAATAACATCCAGACCATCCAGGCGGTACAGGATTATGATGCTGAGTTTGAAAAGAGGAAGGTGCAGGCTAGATCAAGGGATGGCCCGAAAAAAGGACAAGCCAGGGCACCTGATCCTGGTGAGATGAAGGAGAAAGAGTTTATTAGGGGCTTATATAACAAAGGGCTGCAGGACCCGGCTAAAGAGAAGAAAAAGGAGTTTATCAGGACTCTCTATCTTTAGCCTAAAGTTGGCCTAAAGAAAAATAACCTCATGAAAACAGGGGGAGAACATGCTATGACCAGGTTAAGTGAGCGCCAGGCCCGGCAGTTGGGAATAATCCCGGCGCTGGGGGAAAAGAAGAAATCGCATATTACAAGGGTTACGCTGCAACCTGTTCAGTGGGATGCTAAGACTTTCCCAGGGGGCATCTGGCTTCAGGTCCCGTTTGTACCTCCGTCACTCAACGAGTGGAAGAATTGGCACTGGGCAAAGCAGGGGAGGTACAAGAAGGACCTGATTAATGCTGTTAGCATGCTGGCACTGGCCTGGCGGCTGCCGAAGTTTGAGAATGCAACGGTCCAATTTGTTTACTATCACAGAACTAACCGCCGGCGCGATCCGGCTGATAATTACACTCCTAAATTCCTGATGGACGCCTTGGTCAAGGGCGGGATATTGGTTGATGACAATGGGGATCTGGTCAACGTTCCACCGGTTGATATGAAGTTGGATCCGGAGAGGCCGCGGACGGAGGTTTTTGTTTGGGGGAGAACATAGGAAGGGGCTATGTGATATGACCTACCATGACTACCTACGGGAAAATGTACTGGCCATACAAAGGCTGACCCATCGTGTCAGGCGGAGACTGTGGCTATCGAAGATGCTGGGGAAAATAGCAGGGATGTTTGGTTGATGCAAAAGGGGGGCTGATAATTGGGTGAAAAGCTTCAAATTGTGCGGTGTCCGCTGTGCGGTAGTTACACCGTAAAACAAGAATATGATTTCTGGAAGTGTCCTACCTGTGAGTGCGAGATATGGCCCCCTGAGAAAGAAGACAGTCCAGAAGAGTTAGCACGGGCTGCAAGGGCAGCCTATCAGGAAGATATGAGGGTAGGGTTCTTTGGTTTTGGTGGTAAGCGGTCCAGCGGTAGCCGGTGCAAAAGGTATGGGAATAAAAAAGTGGCAGCACCCCTGATTACCGGGCGGTATTATTTGGTATAAAAGGTATTGACTAAGGGGCGAACAGATGTTATATATAAAGTAGCTACCCGTCACTAAGTGGCGGGTATTTTTATAGAAAAAATTATTTTTAAATTTCAAACTTACTATGTGAAATAATAAAATTGGAGGTATTTTAAAATTAGTATTAAATATATTATCGGTTTTTTAATTATATTAATATCTTTGGGTTTTATTTCTCATGCAATTATTAGCGATTTCTATATTAATATAATAAAAGGAAGAATTAGAATAAAACAATTAATCCTAAATTTATTTACTTATATTAGGGAAGATCTTTACGAAGAGGTGTTTAAAGAGCGTTATGACCGTATATTTTATTTATTATTATTTGCATCATGTATTTTGTTATCTTTAGTTATGCATTATGATATATTTATTCAAGACCCTTTAACTGTTTTACTAGATGTTGTTAAATTTACTTTACTATGGGGTCTTTTGATATTAGTAATATTTATCTTATTAAGTAATATAACTTTTGATTTATCATATAGTACTTTATACGGTGTAATTCACTATAAAGTTATTTATATTTTAGTATCAACATTTTTGTATCAAATAGTTTTGTTGTATATGCTATCCGGATACCGTTTAGAATATGACTATGGACTTATATATTTTAGTATAATTATTATTGACAACATCGTTCTATTATTATTTATTGCAGTAGGCATATATAGAACTGTAACAAGGCCCCTAAGAAGATTAAGTCCCATAAGAAGATTGTTGGGAACTATAATATTACTATTTTTTTGGGAAATTATAATCATTTTAAATATGTCAGTATTTTTGATGTTAATAAATATTTATGATCCTAATTCTCTTAAATATGAAGGAGAAATATCTATTGTATCATTAGTTTATTTTGTTGTTACCACATTTGCATCGGTTGGCTATAACGATATTACACCTGCAACTAAAATTGCACAAATATATTCTGCAATTGTTTCACTTCTCGGTTATACCTATTCTATTGGTTTTGTAAGCATACTTATTGCTACTTTACTTGGAAATCATAAAATATTTAGTAGTTCTACTAAACATCGTTTTAAGCTGCATAAGCCGGATAAAGAAGCCATACATAAGTACTTTATTAAAAACCTCTAATATAAGGTTGTTTATTCATAACCATCTGTGAAATTTCTATTGTTTTAAAAAGAGCCCCCGGGCTCTTTTCTTATGCCTTTTTGAGGAGGATAAATAATGCCCGAAGCCAGCGGAATACCAGTTTACTGTGCATATGATGAAATTGCCGAGATAACTACCTTAGTCCCAAACCCGCGCAACCCAAACACCCACCCGGAGAAGCAGGTCCAGCTTCTCGCCAAGATAATCAAAAACCAGGGCTGGCGTGCACCAATAACCGTTTCTAACAGAAGCGGTTTTATTGTTCGCGGCCATGGGCGGTTACTAGCGGCGCAGCTCCTGGGTGTGGAGCAGGTACCAGTGGACCGGCAGGATTATGCTACTGAAGCTGAAGAATGGGCGGATCTCATAGCTGATAATAGAATAGCAGAACTGGCAGAGATGGATGACGCCTTATTAAAGGATCTCCTGGTAGATCTGAACGTAAGCGAATTTGATATTGAATTGACCGGTTTTTATGCTAAAGATATCGATCAGTTAATAGCCCAATTTCAACTGCCGGCTGAGATCCAGGAAGATGATTTTGACGCTGAGGCTGAGGCAGCAAAAATTAAGGATCCAATAACAAAGCCTGGAGATATATGGGCTCTCGGAAACCATAGGGTTATGTGTGGGGATGCAACAGCTCTCGCAGATGTAGAGAAACTGATGTGTGGGAAAACAGCAAATATGATTTTTACCGACCCACCTTACAATGTCGACTATACCGGCAAAACAGAGGAAGCATTAAAGATAAAAAATGACAAGATGAGAAATGAGGAGTTCTATAAATTCCTCTATGATTCATTCTTAAACATGTTTACATTTACCGTCCCAGGAGGGGCGGTTTATATTTGTCACGCTGACTCGGAGGGACTAAACTTCCGCAAAGCTTTAATAGAATCAGGATGGCTAATGAAGCAGTGCATTATCTGGGTCAAAAATTCTATTGTCATGGGGCGCCAGGATTATCATTGGCAGCATGAGCCGATCCTGTATGGATGGAAGCCTGGTTCATCTCATAATTGGTACAGCGGAAGAAAAGAGTCAACCGTATGGAACTTTGATAAACCTTTAAGAAATGCCGAACACCCAACAATGAAGCCTGTGGGTATTCCAGCTAAGGCTATTCAAAACTCCAGCAAACCGGGAGACATTGTATTAGACTTATTCGGGGGCTCGGGTTCAACGTTAATCGCCGCGGAGCAGACCGGACGGGTTTCTTATCTTATGGAAATAGATCCTATCTACTGCGATGTGATTATTTTAAGATGGGAGCAGTTTACCGGCTGTAAAGCTGAGAGACTAGGATTTGCTGCATAAATAGGGCAGGAGGACGCTACAAACGTCCTCCCATTGTGCCAGGATCACCCCTGGCGGGAGATAGAGGAACCTGCCCTTCTTCTATCTCCTTTTTCCATTTTAACGGAAAACAGGGGTGTAGGCAATGAAAAACACAAACAAATGTTCGCTAGTTGATCCGAAACAAATAATTGTGAATATCCAGGAGTCAAATTCAAAGTATAGGAAAGTAGTTCAGGCAGGAATAGCAAGGTGGATTAAAGATTTTCAAGAGGGACGCATAAAATTCAAGACAGTTGATGATTTAAAGAAGTTAATAGAAATGGATATCGTATTGCAAAAAAATGAGTATATAAACAACTTGAGGCTGGAGAGATTCGTTGACGTAGCGGGCGAAGATACTGAAAAAGATAGTCGGCTGATCTCTTTCTAATAATTCATAGTGAGCTGATGGTAGGTGGCTAGGGGTAAGTGGGATGATGTTAAAGCCTGTTTTCACGAAATAGAGAAGTGGCTCAAGCAGGGTCTTGTAGAGTACCAGATATTCAAAAACCTTGGAATAGGAAAGACCACCTGGGAGGCATATAAAAAGAAACATCCTGAACTTATTGAACTGCTTAAAAAGGGCAGGGAAATACAGATTAGCGAGGTTGAGAATGCCCTGTTTAAAAACGCGACAGGGTATTACTATTACGTTGATGAGGCAATAAAGGTCAAAGATCCCGATGGAGGGGAGCATGTTGAAAAAGTCAGACTCCAGAAGTTTAAGCCTCCTGAAACCGGGGCGATAGCATTTTTCCTGAAAAACAAGAACAAGCGGGATTGGGCTGACAATCCGCAGATGATAGATCTTAAGAAAGAAGAACTGGAAATACGAAAAGCAGAATCAGAGTTTAAGGCGTGGTGACATGGCAAAGTATGCAATACTAAAAAGCTTTTACGCATCCGAGGCTTGGCAAAAGTTCAGGCTGTTGATTATAAGCCAAAGGGGCCTAAGGTGTGAGTATTGCGGGCACCTGGTGACCAGGGTAAAAGAACTGACGCTGCATCACAAAATAGAGCTTACACCTGAGAATGTTCAAGACGTATTGATATCGCTTAATCCTGATAACGTACTGGTTGTCCACCATGAGTGCCACAACAGAATACATAAACGCTTTGGCTATCACCCGGAACACAATGTATTTGTTGTCTTCGGGCCACCGCTTTCGGGTAAGAGCTCATTTGTTCATGAATATATGAGCAGGGGTGATTTGGTTGTTGATATGGACCGGCTGTATCAAGCGGTCTCATTGCTGCCGGACTATGATAAACCGGATAATCTGCTGACCAATATCAGAGGTATACACAACTTACTTATTGACAACATCAAAACTAGATACGGCAAGTGGAATAAAGCTTGGGTGATTGGTGGCTATGCTGATAAGTACAAGAGGGAGAAGTTGGCCGATGACTTAGGGGCAGAGCTGATATTCTGCAATGTTAGCAAAGAGGAGTGCTTTAGTAGGCTTGAAGTAGATGAGGCCAGGAGATACCGGAAGGACGAGTGGCGCGGATATATTGAGAAATGGTTTAATGATTATGTTGCATAGCCCCCCCGACAACAATTTGAGGCGTCCGGCCTATGGACCGGTGGGGGAACCTCTTTAACACACAAACTAAAAATTTTGAAATTCGCTGGAGGTTTTTAGATCCATGTCAAAAGCCGAAGTTTATCAAAAAGAACTGCAAAAGCTTAGCGAGATATTTAAAGATGTTGAGCCCCCCAAAGCAAAGCTGGTTGAAGGCCTTATTGAGGACGCGGCTTTTCTCAAAGCTGAAAATTTTGCCCTGAAACAATCCATTACATTAACCGGTATGGTAAAGGTCCACCCACAGCACCCAGAGATTCAAAAAACGATCGAGGCCGCAAAGCAGTATCTTAGAAACACAGGAGTGTATGCTGTTGTTATCAAAACACTAAATGGCGTTCTAAATAAAAACATGATTGAAGATGAGGACGAATTGAGTGAGTTTGAATGATAACTAAATATAACGGTACTCACTCTTATTTACTGGAGTATATTTATAAGTGCAAAAACGGCGAGATATTAATCGGTCGCGAGTTAATGCAGATGCTAGACATCCTGCTAAACCATTTTAATAATCTCAGTATAATAGTAGATTTCAATGATGCTCACAAGCGGATCAAATTTATTGAAACACAGTGTAAGCACTATGAAGCTCCGTTCGCTGGGAAACCATTCATTCTTGAATTATTTCAAAAGGCATTTATCGAGGCTATTTATTGCTTCAAAATATATGATGATGAAATAGGCCAACTTGTCAGGCTGTATCAGGATATATTATTCTTGGTAGCGCGTAAATCAGGTAAAACTCCGCTAATATCCGCTATGGATCTTGCGGAGTTTTTTTGTGGGCCTGTTGGCATCAAGATTCTCTGCTCAAGCAATGATTATGAGCAGGCTGACCTCATGTTCCAGGCTATTAACGCTATGCGGGAAGAATCTCCAGCACTTAATAAGGTGACTCGAAAAAACATCAAGGGGATTTTCTTCGGCAACCCTAAAAAGCCAAAGATTGCGGGTAAATTTTCGTACAAAAATAAGGGTAATATCCGTAAAATCTCAGCAAAGACCGGTGCCAAAGAGGGCCGCAATATTGGTGTGGCCTCAGTTGATGAGGTGCATGAGCTAAAAGATAACACGTCGATCATGCCTATTCGGCAGGCTTTATCAACTCAGGATGAGCCGATATACTGTGAACTTACCACAGAAGGCATGGTAAATGAAGGTTACCTCGATGAACGCCTTAAAGAAGCCCGACAGGTTTTAAATGGAGAACTTGAAAGGCCACGGTGGCTAATATGGATTTACACACAAGATAGCGAAACGGAAATATGGCAGGATGAAAAGACCTGGGTTAAAAGCAACCCGGGTCTTGGTGTAATTAAGAAGTGGAGCTTTCTCCGCCAGATGGTTGAGGAAGCTAGAACTAGTAAGTCAACCAGGGCTTTTGTTCTGGCCAAGGATTTTAATATTAAGCAGAATAATGCAACAGCCTGGCTTACCCCAGAAGAGTATATAAACGAAGAGACTTATAATATAGAGGATTTTCGTGGGTGTATTGCTCTAGGAGCAGTTGACCTAGCTGAGACAACAGACCTTGCTTGTTCAAAGGCTTTAATAATGCGACCTAGCGACAATAAAAAATACATTCTTACTAAATACTTCATCCCAGAGAGCAAAATTGAAAAAGGCGAGCAGGAGGACAAGAAAAATTATCTCGAATGGGCTCGGCAAGGTCTTATTGAAGTATCTCCGGGCAACGAAAACGACTTCAGTAAAATAACTGCCTGGTACGTTTGGTTATATAAATTTCTCGGAATCAAGATGTTTAAAGTTGGATACGACAACGCTCTGGCAAAATACTGGGTCAAAGAGATGGAGGATATCGGCTTTGACATGGAGCGTGTACCACAGGAGAAAAATCACATGTCGGCGCCTATGAAACTTGTCGAAGCTGACCTGCAGAGCAAACTAATAAATTATAATAACAATTCTATTGACCGCTGGTGCCTCGGTAACACGGCCATGAAAATTGACAACCTGGGATTGATAATGCCGGTGAAAGTAAACGATTTAAAGAACCGCAGAATAGACGGAGCTGTAACTCTTATAATCGCCTACGCGATGTATATGCGGTACAGGACAGAATATCTGGAGTTAGTGAGGTGAGGAAGTGGCCCTAAAGGATTTTTTTAAGGTGATTTTTTCTAAGAACAATAAGCAGCAGCTGCAGTATGCTAAATTCTTAAATGGGCTCAGTCCAATCTTTAGCCAGTTTGGCCAGAACATATATGCTTCTGATGTGGTACAGATGTGTATTGACGTAATAGCTACAGAGTGCAGCAAGCTTATGCCAAAACATATCCGAACTGATAACAATGGAATGCAAGTAAACGTTAAAAGCAGCCTTAACAGGCTGTTTAAATTTGCCCCGAACACCCTTATGACAACCCGGGACTTTATTGAAAAAGTCATTTGGTTACTGTATATGAATTACAACGCTTTTATCTACCCGATGTATGAACAGGTGGCAGATGGCCGAGGAAATAACATCACTAACTTTATAGCCTTTTACCCATTGAATCCTACTCAGGTTGATTTTTTGCAGGATGAAACCGGTAAGCTGTTTGTAAAGTTTTATTTTATGAATGGTGATAACTTCACGCTGGCCTACTCAGATGTTATACACCTTCGCAAGAAGTTTTCGGTTAATGACATCATGGGTGGCGGTCTAAACGGTCAACCGGATAATGCTGCGCTGCTTAAGGTTCTTGAGATTAACGACACGGTATTACAGGGTCTAGGTAAGGCCATAAAAACAAGCTTATCAGTACGCGGTGTACTAAAAATAAATACCATGCTGGATGATGAAAAACAGCAAGCAGAGCGGGCAAGGTTTGAAAACGCAATTAAATCCAGCGATACAGGTATACTTCCGATGGACTTAAAAGGAGAGTACATCGATTTAAAGGTTGACCCTAAACTGCTTGATAAAGATACCTTGGAGTTTTTACAGGGTAAGGTCTTAAACTGGTACGGTGTATCGATCCCTATCTTAACCGGTGATTTCACTGACGAACAGTACCAGGCTTTCTATGAAAAAACCTTGGAGCCCGTAATCATAAGCCTAGGCCAAGCGTTCTCAAAGGCGGTATTTACTCAAAGGGAGCTTGATGTAGGAAACGAGATAGTGTTTTACCCTCAAATGCTTTTATTTACTAACACAAAAAATAAAATTGCCGTCGCTGACATTTTAGGGAACCGCGGGGCATTGACCAATAATGAATTACTAGCCTTATTTGGGTATCCCCCTTATCAGGGTGGGGATGTTCGTAATATGAGCCTTAACTATATCGATGTCTCTATTTCAAACGAGTATCAGCTAAAACGGGCTGGAATGAAAGAAACGGAGGTAAACAAAGATGAAGAAAAATAAAAAAAAGCTACCGGTTAAAAGTGAACCGGTAATACGCAGTTTTGGAATAGAAGATTTAAGAGCAGTAGATGAAGGGACATACATCGAAGGCCACCCCGCGGTATATGACCAGAAAGCTAATATCGGAAACTGGTTTTATGAAATCATTGAGCGCGGCGCCTTTGATGATTGTGACTTTGATGATGTACTATTTAGCGCTAATCATGGATGGATAGATAAGATACCCCTAGCCAGGAGCCGTAGAAATAACGGCAACTCAACAATGACGCTGGTTATTGACGAAAAGGGACTTTACATAAAAGCCAACCTTGATATCGAAGCAAATGCAGAGGCAAAAAGTCTTTACAGCGCCGTAAAGCGTGGAGACATCGATGGGATGTCTTTTATTTTTTATGTACAGGAAGAAAAGTGGGAAGATCTTGACAAGGACGTGCCTACAAGGCGTATTCAAAAAATCAAGAAAGTCCGTGAGGTAAGCGCTGTAAACTACCCGGCGTATACCGGCACTGACATAAACGCTCGGGACCAGGCCATGTTGGATAACGCGGCCAGGGTGTTGGAGAACGCCCGGTCAGAGTTGGAGAACTCTAAAAACGAGCTGGAGCGCGTCAAACTAAGAACCCAAATTCTGATGAAAGGTTAGGTGCAAAACATGAAAAAGAAACTTTTAGCCTTGCTTGCAAAGAAGGAAGCACGAAAGGCCGAACTTGGCACAAAAGCTAATGCGACTGAGGATATTGCAGAACTGAGAACTATCAACACAGAATTGGAAGCCATCAACATTGAAATTAATGAACTTCGCAGTATGATAGACTCTATTCCGGATGAGCCG
The DNA here is from genome assembly GCA_023667845.1 of Dehalobacter sp. Taxonomy (NCBI): domain Bacteria; kingdom Bacillati; phylum Bacillota; class Clostridia; order Eubacteriales; family Desulfitobacteriaceae; genus Dehalobacter; species Dehalobacter sp. The sequence goes on from JAMPIU010000164.1 coordinate 10,679, forward strand.
GCGCCGGCCGCCGCTTCTGTTCCTGCTGAACCATCTGAGCAAAGGGGCGCTGCGCCTATCGGTGCAGCCAGGGTACTTAGCACATACGGTGTAGGTCAAGGCCAGAACGGTCAGGCTGCCGTCAGGACCGAGATAGAAGATCCGTATGGAACCCTCGAATACCGGACAGCGTTTATGAAGTTTGCCAAAACTGGCGAGATCACACCTGAGCTCCGGGCCGATGCTATGACCACTGTCGCTGACGTAAGCGCAGTAATCCCCAGCACCATCTTGAACGAGGTTATCAGGAAAGTAACTGAATACGGGCAAATTTTCAGCAGAGTACGGAAGCTAAGCATCAAAGGCGGTGTGACCGTTCCAATTTTGTCCCTTAAACCAACTGCAACATGGATCGGTGAATCCCCCACCTCCGATAAGCAGAAGGTTCAGGCCAATACGAATATCTCCTTCAGCTACTACGGCCTTGAATGCAAAGTCTCCACTTCTCTGCTGGCAGATACCGTAACCCTGACCGGCTTTGAGAGCACCATAACCGACCTGATTGTTGAGGCTATGGTACAGGGATTAGACATTGCAATAATCAAGGGAAACGGCACCGGCAAGTGCCTCGGTATTACCGTAGACACCAGAGTGCCAGCTGGGCAAATTGTAACCCTGTCCTCTGCTGACTTTGCAGATTGGAGCGCATGGAAGAAGAAGGTCTTTGCAAAAATGCCGCTAAAATACAAGGCGGGTGCATCCTTCTTCATGGCCAGCGGCACTTTTGAAGGGTACATCGACGGTATGGTTGATGCAAACGGTCAACCCATTGGTCGCATAAACTACGGCATCACCGATGGCCCGCAGGAACGCTTTGGCGGCAAAGAAGTCATACTAGTTGAAGATGACATCGTAGCCAATTACGACGATGCCGCTGTCGCTGACGTTGTGGCTGTATACTGCAATCTCAAAAACTATGGCCTCAATTCAAACATGCAGATGACCATGTTCAGGTATTTCGACCACGATACCAATGAGTGGATCGACAAAGCCATCCTCATCGTTGACGGAAAGCTTATTGATCCCAATGGTGTTGTTATCGTCAAGAAAGGCGCTTAAGAAGCTGGTATTTAAGAAGGCGGGAAAGAAAATAATCTTCCCGCCTTTAATAATACTGTTTGGTTTATGTTAAATATTCAAACAACAGGAGGTATTAACCCATGTATCCTTTCAATCATAAAATGGGCCAAAAGATTCAAACGGATGCCCCCGGCGTTTCTTTTGACCGGTCATTTCTAGCCCATTTCCAGGTGTCTGCTGCAAAAGCTGTGGCCGCAAGTAACACCGGTGTTCATGCTGCAATCTCGTTAACTGCTGAAGCTCAAGAAGTAAAAACCGGAATAACAAATCCAGCTGTACCGAGAAACATTATTATCAAAGGCAACGCTGCCGGCATTGTTGGGAACGTTACAATACATGGAACAAATTACGCTGGTGAAGTTATCTCTGAAGTTATTGCGCTGAACGGTTTAAATGCCGTTGAGGGCGCCAAAGCGTTTAAGACAGTTACACAGATTGACCTACCGGTCGAGACTCACGCGGGTACCGATACCGTAAGCGTTGGATGGGGTGATAAGCTGGGCCTGCCGTATAAGTTGGCTCACAATACTGTGATACCGGGAATGACATTTTTGAATAACACCCGGGAGGGTACTGAGCCCAGTGTAACGGTCAGCGTTGCAGCTATTGAGAGCAATACTATTGACCTAAACAGTGCCCTGAATGGTAACCAGGTAGATACTTATCTGGTTGTGTAGGTGATAGTAATGACAGACACTGAACTTCTTGGAAAGGTCAAGGAAGGGCTCGGCCTTTCCGGTGATCATATTAATCAGACCATTTTGCCTAAGGTGATTGCCGCAAAGCAGTATATGCTGAACGCTGGGGTAACAGCTGAACAGATAGAGACTGAGCTCGGTATTGCCACATTGACAGTTGGAGTTAATGACCTTTGGAACCTGACACCGGGAGAAGTAAAATTCAGTTCCGCTTTTAATATTTTATTAACTCAACTCGCGGTGGTGAGTTTACGGAATGAGTAGACGATTAACAAGGCTGCCTCATGGTATAACCATACAGCAGCCGGTTGAAACAATTGATCAATATAAAACTCCGGTCACTGAGTGGCAGGACTTTGCATCTGTTTTAGCGTCAGTTGAACCAATCAATGGCCGGGAATTTGTTTTATTAAAGAATACTACCTCTGAGCTTACGGTTAGGATTAGGATTTATTATTATCCTGGTATTACTACCGCAATGAGAGTGCTCTATGAAAATAGGGTATTTAATATTCAGTCAGTAATTGACTATAAAGAACTTCACCAAGAAATGCACTTGATGTGCTCCGAGGTGTTTAACAGTGAGTAACGATATGGACCTTTCTGTATGGGAAAAACGGCTTTTAAGAGTTGTTAGGGACACTGCGCCCAAGGAACACCGTAAAATAGTTAGAAAGGCCGGTAACTTGCTCCGGAAGAATGTAAGAAGGGAAACTGCAAAAGTAAATGGTGAACTCCGAAGGTCTTACAGAACTAAAACCAAGGAAGACACTGCAACCGTTTATACAGATAAGTTTTACGCAAAAATGGTTGAAGAGGGCCATGCAATAGTTCTAAGAAGAAATGGCGAAAAAGAAAAAGTCGGTTTTGTCCCCGGGAAATTCTATTTTAAAAAAGGACTTGATAAAACCGAAAAGGAGCTGCCGCAGTTATTAAAAGAGTTATTACATACTATTGGGAAGGGGCTGGGAATGGATGTTAGCGGCTAGTTTAGATGCGATAAGGGCACTTCTAAAAGCTAAATTTCCGAATATCACCCGGCTCTATGTAAACAGCGTTCCAGCTGGGTTTATTAGGCCCAGTTTTTTTATTGACCTGGTTACAGCAAGTAATGATGAACTATGCAAAGCCATGTACCAGTCCCGGCACACCTGGCAGATAGTCTATTTCGCCCCGGTAGATGCGGACGGGAACCCGGATAGGTTTAACCAGTATGGCGCCTCTGACACACTTAAAGCCGTGCTCATGGATGCAATGACTCTAACCAGCCCGGAGATAAAGAACGAGGCTGGGGAAGTGACCAGGCCAGCTGTCATTTATCACATCACGGAGGTTGAAGGTGGACCCAGGGACGCGGAAGTTTACATCACCTTACGCCTTGACGCCGAATGGACAAGGCCCAGTGAAACATACGACCTTATGCAGGACATCCAACACCTGCAGAGGATAGGTGAAATCATTCTGAATTAAGGAGGTAAAAGCATGGGACTTCCCAGTGTAACAATTACATTCCAATCCAAAGCCATAGCCGCCATTGAGCGCGGCGCGGTCGGGGTCCTGGCTGTTGTGCTCAAAGACGCCAGTGTGGCTGCCGGCGTAACAGAGATTGACCTGCTTGACGTAGGCGACATCCCGGAAACACTAAACACTGCAAACATAGAGTTTCTCGAGCAGGCTTTTATCGGTACCCCTAAAATGGTCAAGGCAGTGGTTATTCCGGCTGCGGCTGCCAACTATAATGATGCTCTAAACTACCTGGAGACCATTCTATGGAATATCGGCTGTATCCCGGGTATTGTGGACGATGATGTTGCCGCTATTGCAACCTGGGCTAAAGGCATGAGGGACACAAAAGAGCGTAAGATTATGATGGTCCTGCCAGGCAATGCCGCGGATCACGAGGCAGTTATTAACTTTGTAGTAGAAGATGGCGACGGAACTGCCGGCGAAGCTGCGGTTGGAGCCAGTAATTATACTGCAAGCGAGTACAGCGCCAGGATTGCCGGACTCATTGCAGGTCTGCCGCTGACAGTGGCGCCTACATACAGGGTACTGACCGAGGTTAGCGACGTGCCGCATTTGACTAAAGCCCAGGCGGATGCCAAAATCAATGCCGGCAAGCTGATCCTTTACCATGACGGTGAAAAGGTCAAGATTGCCCGCGGTGTTACTTCACTGACAACTACTACTGAGGAAAAGGGCGCCGACTGGAAAAAGATAAAAATTGTCCGGATCCTGGACATGGTCTACACAGATGTTAAATCTACTATTGAGGACCATTACATTGGAGCATACCAGAACAGCTACGAAAACAAGCTGCTCTTGATTGCAGCAATCAATGCTTATTATGAATTTCTCGAGCAGGAGCGCGTCCTTGATCCTGGCAAAAACAAGTGTGAGATTGATGTGGCCGCACAGAAGACTTATCTAAAGTCAATCGGAGAAGATGCTGACAACATGACAGTTCAGGAGATCAAAGAAGCCAATACCAGGGATAAGGTGTTTTTAGTTAGTACACTGAGGCCGTTGGATGCGATCGAAGATGTTAATTTGGTCATCAATCTGTAGGAGGTGGGACAGTTGCCATTACAAACAAAGCGTATTATAAACGGCACCTTTGGCGAGTTGTGGCTTGACGGAGAAAAAGTTTCCGAATGCTTTGGACTTAATGCCAAGGTGGATGTTGAAAAAGAAGATGTCCCGGTATGTGGTAAACTGGGCATTGATACTAAAATGCTTGGTTACAAAGGTAAGGGCAGTATTAAGCTTTATAAAGTAAACAGCCGTATGATACAAAAAATATCAGCTGATCTTAAAGCCGGAAATGATCTGAGATTCCAAATACTATCTGCTTTAAAAGACCCCGCGGCCTTTGGTTCTGAGCGTGTACTGATTAAAGATGCAAGCTTTGATGACCTGACCCTGGCCGACTGGGAAGCAAAGAAGAAAGGCGAAATCGAGGCGCCTTTTACTTTCACTGATTGGGAACCCATTGATACCATCAACCCAAAGGAGGACTAAGACATGGGCCAAACATTAGATATGCTGCTTGCGGCTGACCCGACAAAAATTAAGGATATTCCAACCGGTAAGGTTGAAAT
>JAMPIU010000165.1 GCA_023667845.1 Dehalobacter sp.
TGCCAATCAAAATTCCCAGCTTATAAGCAAGCCTGAAAAGAAGGGTGTTAAAAAACTATCGTACTTGATATTACTAGCGAATGTTAGTAAAATAAGCATAATATAGCAACAATAGCTTAATAGTTATTGAAGGAGATATTGATTAAAGGAATGCAGGGTTTATCCGGAACAAAAGAAAGCATGGTTATAACAAGGTATCGTTCAGGAAAATTGCTATGGGGCAGAGATAAGAGAAAGCTCTTAGTGAACATAAGCAAACTAATTAATTGATTAAAAAGGAGGCAGATATTAATGAAAACTACTACGAAGTCAAAATGTCGAAGGATTTCATCAAGAGTATTGTCAATATCGTTGGTATTGGCGCTTTTAATTATGTTTTTTCCCTTGAGCGCCATAGCTGGTGAAACATCAGAAAATCAGGATACGGTTATGGTTTTTATCCTCGATAACAATACATATACCGCAGATGGCGAACTTATAGTTATGGATGTCAGCCCTTCCATTATTGAAAGCCGGACTATGCTGCCAATCAGATATGCCGCGACCCCATTAGGCGCTGATGTTTCCTGGGATAATGAAACAAAAAAAGTAACAGTGTCATTAGGTGAAACGAAAATGGAACTATGGATTGGACAAAACAATGCATTGGTCAATGGCAGCACAGTTCCCATAGATCCTGACAATGTCAATGTAAAACCACTCATAATAAACGGGCGGACCATGCTACCCCTCCGTTTTGTTACCGAAGCTCTGGGCTGTGACGTCCAATGGGACGCAGTCGCCAGAAAAATAACCATAACAAAAACAGGCTCATCAGGTGGAGCAATTATTAAGCCTGATCTTCCGCCGATATCGAAAGATATAGTGAAACTCCCGTCAGTTACGAAAGAAACACCCGCTCAGCTTAGTAAGCTTACTTCAGTGGATATAAGTAAACTCAAAAATGTCTGGGGAATTGATTCTGCCGGAAAAGCTTATAAAGTAACGATGAGTGAAGCAGATATTCCTGTAGTCATGCGGGTGGGCAGAGGATATGATGTGTTTGGCAAATACGCATCTGTGGATTCGTTAAAGCAACCGGTTTTAGATACTGAAAAGCTCATCCAAGAACCAAAAAATGGAACGGATCCGTTTTGATCAGGGCGAAAACAGCCAAAACGTCAGAGAATCCATCAGGTCATACAGTAACAGCATGTCAACAAAAATAAGCGCGTCGGGCAGCTATTATTGCTTTGGCGGTTCGGTTAAAACTAATTTTGATTCGACACGCACACAGGAACTGAACAACTATTTTTCCACCTATAACTATATCGTTAAGAAGTACGGCGTATATGTCAGCGGAGCGGCCGACTTAAAAGACTACCTCACCGCTGATGCGAGGAATATGCTGAATAACAACAGCATTCCCGCCAATACGGTTTTTGCGAACTTCGGCCACTACGTACTTGTCGACACTATTACCGGAGGAAGAGTTGATTATAGCATTACTGCCAGTTCCAAGGCGTCAACCAGTTTCGAAAACTTTAAAATCGCTACAAAAGCAGACTTTAATGCCGTCATATTCAGCGCGGGAGGCAGCGGCCAATATCAAAACGTGAAGAATAAATCTGAGTATGACAGCAACAAGGACCAGGTTCTCCACAGCTACGGCGGCGGTTTCGCTCTGAATATCAATCAATTCATAAACGATCCCCAGGCACTGACTAAATGGGAAAGCACTTTGGAGGATAATGGCACGCTTGTCGATTTCGGCAATACCACAGCCAGGGCCCTCGTACCCATCTGGGAGCTTTGCAGCGATTCGTCCAGGGCTGCCTACCTTAAAGCCGAATTCGAAAAGCTGAATTTGGCGCAGGGAAACCAGTGGCCTATGCAAAGATATGTAACGGATATCGTATTCGTCGCAGATAAAAACGAATGGAACGCAAGAAGCAAGTGTCCTGCCGGGTATCAGCTGATCAATGCTGATTTGAACGCAGATGCGGGCGGGAACTTCATCTACTTGTGCTATAAACTGGGAGAAAACGTTAATGAGGCATACACGGATTTCTTTATGGAATACAGGACAAATGCGGCGCCGCCGGAGACAAAACCCGTGAATCACAATTCAAACTACGTTAATTACACGCGAATTGGCACCGATTTAAATTCGGGTTCGGGCGGAGATTATATCTATCTGTGGACGACCAAAGCGAATACTTTGCCGCCCATAACGAATATTGCAGTCGCTTTCGATAATCCTAATAACGTCAATTCTGATTGGCCCAGTGTGTATTGGCAGAATACACAAAGCCCGGCCGATGTTAATAAAAGCGTAGGGGGCAAATTCATATATATCAAATACACCAGGTAATCGGGCGGTAAGTAAGGATTATAGTAAAATAACCGCCACGGATTTTGTGCGATAAGACGAAAAAGCGGCTGTTGAAAATACAGCCGCTTTTGCTTGGAAATGTCTTTCGACCATACAAGGGGTGCGAGTATAATTCTTTATTTTGGCGGTTTCACCGTGGCTGTCCCGGTTAGAACCACATTGCCGTCCTGGTTGGTGCAGGTTGTTTTGATTACGGCAATGTTTTTATCCTTGTTTAGTTCGATAACTTCGCCTTCGGCCTTAATGGTGTCACCGATCCTTACCGGAGCCGTGAATTTCAGCTCCTGGGCCATGTACACCGTGCCTGGCCCGGGCAATTTCATGCCTACAACAGCCGATATCAAGCCGGCCGTCAGCATACCGTGGGCGATCCGGCCTTTGAAGAAAGTGTTTTTGGCATATTCTTCGTTAATGTGGGCC
>JAMPIU010000166.1 GCA_023667845.1 Dehalobacter sp.
TTTTTGAAGACGAAGCGGCCAAACTGGGGGACGTCGACTTCCTGGTGCAGGGCACGCTGTACCCCGACGTGGTGGAGAGCGGCACGTCAACCGCCGCCGTGATTAAAAGCCACCATAATGTTGGCTGCCTGCCGGAGGACATGCGCTTCGAGCTGGTGGAGCCGCTGCGCTGGTTGTTTAAAGATGAAGTGAGGGTACTGGGCGAGGAGATGGGCCTGCCCGAGGAGGTCGTATGGCGCCAGCCGTTCCCCGGCCCCGGTATGGCGGTACGCATACTCGGCAGGATTACTCCAAAAAAAGTGGCTATAATTCAGGCCGCGGACGCTATAGTAGAGCAGGAAATACGTAAAGCCGGCCTTTACCGGCAGATCTGGCAGTCCTTCGCGGTGTTGCCGGACATGAAGAGCGTCGGCGTGATGGGGGACGAGCGTACTTACGCCCACACTGTGGTAATCCGGGCGGTAAACAGTGTAGACGCCATGACCGCGGACTGGGTGCGCCTGCCCTATGAGGTGCTTGAATCAATCTCATCGCGCATCGTCAGCGAAATCAAGGAGATCAACCGGGTGGTCTACGACATCACCTCCAAGCCCCCGGCGACAATAGAATGGGAGTAGGGTAAAGGGCTGATAAACCTTGATTTGTGAGGATTTTAATTGAATAAAGCCTTAGTACTGGTAGTTATGATTTCACTTATTTTTTAGTGATATCGTAGCCGCCAGTTTTTGTTATAAAAAGTTTTGCAGGGATTTGCAGCTATGCCACATCAATGAGTCGCAGTGAAAGTATGTAGAGGAAGGTACAAAATTAATGATTGAAAACCACTGGCTGGAAGAACCCCCCCCCCAGATTATTAAGTAGAAGCCCTCAAATTATGACAGAGTGATCATCAAAGATTTCAAAGGCATCGGTTTTTTAAAGCCGGGGGCGATGTTGTTTACTATCATGGAATATCCCTCCTTCTAGACATCATTTTTATTCAGCGGCGGCAAAACCAGCCAACCCTTGTTTTTCATCAATTTAAGCATTTTCCCGCCATACTGCACCAACTGCGTATGGTGCAGGGCAAAGAGTTGGGCAACATCTTCCCGGGTGCTTAAGCCGATGATCAGGCTGTTATCTGCCAAACTCATTTTAAGGTCATTGGAAATACAGTTGGCAATTTCCGCATCGGTAAACCTGGCCCCGGAGGGAATGGTATTTGGCTCACAATTTGTTTTGTCAGCAGGCGCCGGAGGCAGTTCAGCCCCGTTTTCCCTGAGCAGGTTTTCCATTGACTTGATTTCCGGCTCGATGATGTTTTGTGTTATGTCCTGGATAAACTTTTTTAGTTCTTTGCCTTCTGTGTGATTACTGAGCAGCTGGTACTTTACACGGCACCCCTTAGCCTTTAATAAATGGCTCCAGATATGGAAAACCTCACCGTAGTTGAGTGGTTCGCTATTCTGATTTCTAGACAATATGCCCATTATAAGACTCCTTTTAAATGTTTATTTATTATATTGCTTAAGAGGATGGTCAATAGCAAGGGGAAGAATTTACTTATGATCGAATTGTCGTCTACTTAAGTCCCTTCCTGACTTTAAACAAGTTCCAAGATATTGATGTGCTTGTCTCTAAATTTGGTTTGCTTTTAAATAAGTCTTCTTTCACCTGTAATTTTCTAAATATATCCACTAGCCATTTTGATACAGAGGCTATCAATAAATGGCTGATGAATAATATCAGGTAAGCTTTAAAGCCTCCTCCACCAGGGCCGGGCATAGTAATGTTAGTGGTTTGCAAAAGGGGCTTTACAATAAATCCAAAAATGAAGGCAGTAATAGTCGCGTACAAATAGAAATTTTTCTTATGGTTTAATGTCCACTGGTAAACCAGCATAAAAGTAACTGGGATCAGGGCGGCATCAAGCGCAAAGCTAATCGGATAAACAGGAATTAATCGATACGGATACGTCCACATTCCCAACATTGATGCAATAGTATCCGCGTATGAGTGCCAAATATGAACGCTAAAACCAAAAAACCCAAGGAGAAACATTCTTTTTCTGTCGATAAATAAGAATAATATAATTAGCGGTACAATTAACAATGCTGCCAACAACCAGAAATGCCAATCATTAAACGATGAATACTTATTCCAATATGTTATTGACGTGTTTGATAGTTCAATCTGTAGATCAACAATTCGGCTGAATTCTATTAATTGTTCATTTCCCATACAATCAAGTGACCTCATCTATTTTATGACCATATTATTTACGTATTTTCTCCAATCATGTAAGGATTATTTAATAAACATGTCAGCCATCAGGATATGCTGTATAATATTTTTGTAAGTTGGTTTAAAGGCAGGTAGAGCAATCAAGGTGGCAGCAAACATGATAGGCATATCGTTGGCTTACTTGCCCGGTAAAAATATTCAAGAAGTTTACCGGGTTTTTTTAAAACTGCAGGAAGAGTTCTCCCTGGAAGCTTGTGAACTTCACATGGAGTGCAGCCAGTTCGACTCTGCTTTTTACCATGCGGACGACAGTATCACGGAAGTTATTTCAGAGCTGCGCAATAAGGTCAGAATTATGGGGATGCACTTGCCCTACCTGGATTTGAACCTGTTATCAAATAATCCGCTGATTGAACAGTTTGCAGCAAATGTTTTCAAGCAGGCCATAAACAATGCGGCTGGCATGGGAGCTGATTATGTGGTTTTTCACGCCAGGGGTAACGAGGAGATTAATGGCGACAGACAGGCTGAGCTCAGGCGTTGGGC
>JAMPIU010000167.1 GCA_023667845.1 Dehalobacter sp.
AATCGAATCGATGGTTGCCGTAACATCCCGTAAGGCATAGAGTTTTTTATCTGCTGGAACCATCCTTCCGGTCTGAGCGATAACCGCTAAGCCGATCCTGCCGACCTGCTGCAGGAATTCCCGCTCCCCTAACTCGACCCGGAATCCGGGAATAGCGGAAAGCTTGTCGATAGTTCCCCCAGTGTGTCCGAGTCCTCTACCGGACATCTTGGCAACCGGAACGCCGCAGGCCGCCACCAGCGGAGCAACAACCAGCGTAGTCTTGTCCCCGACACCTCCGGAACTATGCTTATCAACAAATATTTTCCCCGGAAGAGACAGTTCAAGCCGGTCTCCGCTCTCCGCCATCGCCATGGTCAGCTCCGATGTCTCCTGGACCGTCATCCCCTTAAAATAGACCGCCATCGCCCAGGCCGAAACCTGATAGTCCGGGATGTTTCCCTGAACATAACCCTGAACGATAAACCTGATCTCCTCTCGCGTAAGCGGATAGCCGCTCTTCTTCTTTTCAATCAGCTCAACCATTCTCATCATATTCATGCCGCCTTATAACTATTTATTTGGGGCTGGTCTGTGTGTCACAGCACCACTCTTCGGCTATTGCGCCCTCCATGGCGCAAAAAGCCGCGCTCCGCATCGTGCTCCGCTCCTCGCGGAGTTGTGACACCCAGACTGATAATAAGTTTAAGTCTATTGTGCATGTCATGATGCATCTATTGTCCCTCGTATTCGCGAACATCTAATCCCGCCATCGACTCCAAGTGACTGGAATGCAATGAAACACACAGTCGTGGGTATTATGCTGAAAATAATTATTCTACCAACTTGTACTTTATAAAACTGCAAGTTCTGTTTATCTCAATTCGTGCCAAGACTTTACGACTAATGATTACGGCCATAGCTTTGTTCAATATTATTTCAATAAGCATTTCCTTAAAACCCTCAGATCAGTCTGCGTGCCACGGCTCCGCGAAAAGCGGAGCAAGGATTGCGTAGCGCGGCAATTTGCGCCATGGAGGGCGCAACTGCCGAAGAGCGGTGCTGTGGCACGCAGACCTACCCCAAAGTTGCTTTTCAGCGTACAGACCCTACCCAAAAGTAATCTTCAGCAGGCAGACCTATACCAAATCAAAATGATAAAAAGACTTGCTCAATTCGTAAGGAATAACACGCAAATCGGACTGGACATCGTTAGCCCAGCAACGCGATTAGCTGCCTCATGTACCGCAGAAATGTCTCCTCAATCCGATCCGCCGTCGCCAATACCTCCTGATGGTCAAGCTTTTGCTCCAAGATCCCGGCGGCCATGTTGGTCACACATGAAATGCCGAGTACTTTCATCCCCCCATGATTCGCAACAATGACTTCCGGTACGGTGGACATCCCAACAAGATCGGCCCCAATCGTTCTCAAATAACGGATTTCCGAAGGCGTCTCATAGCTCGGTCCGCTGAGAGCCGCATAGACTCCCTGCCGGGGATTCAAGCCGTACTCCGTCATCAGGGAGAGCGCCAGCTCTCTCCATTTGCCGTCATAGGCTTCACTGAGATCCGGAAAACGCGGTCCAAGATTGCTGAGATTCGCTCCGCGCAGCGGATTGCTTCCAGTCAGATTGATATGGTCTTTGATCACAATCAGATCACCGGGACGGTAATCCGGATGGATGCCGCCGGCGGCATTGGTCACGACCAAACCTTTCATCCCGATCGTTTGCATCAGACGGACCGGGAAAGTCACTTCATGCATCTCATAACCTTCGTAATAATGGAAACGTCCCTGGAGAACCATGACCTTTCTATCCCCCAGTGTTCCTACAATCAGCTTGCCGGAATGCCCTGTAACGGTAGACACAGGGAAATGCGGGATCTCACTGTACGGAATAACGACCGCATCTTCCACAAGTTCGGCCAGCTTGCCAAGACCTGAGCCCAGAATGATTCCTAGTTCAGGAATGTATGGGATTTTTTTGAGCAGAAAGTTTTGGGCACCATTCAGCCATGTCGTCATGACTTGTTCATTAATCATGCTGATTCTCTCCTTTTAATTGCGTATAAAAACTGGTGCCGGTTTCAATTGGCTGTACCTCCAAATATTCGGCGATGGTTGCTCCAATATCTGCAAAGCAGGCTCTCTGTCCGAGATTCACTCCCTGCTTCAGCTTCGGCCCGTATACAAGCAGCGGAACGTATTCCCGGGAATGATCTGTGCTTACTGTCGTCGGATCACAGCCATGGTCGGCCGTAATAAACAGGATATCATCCTGCCTGAGAATGCTGATAATCTCCGGGATTCTGGCATCAAAGGCCTCAAGGGCTTCGGCATAACCTTTGACATTATTGCGGTGTCCATAAACCATATCGAAATCAACAAGGTTTGTAAAAATCAAGCCGGGGTCGTCCCGCCGCAGATATTCAATGGTCTTGCTGATTCCATCGTCATTTCCACGAGAGCTGACATGCTCACTGACTCCTTTGCCATTAAAGATATCGTTAATTTTGCCGACTGCCAACACCTTCTGCCCGGCTTCAGCAATCCTGTCCAGCAGTGTTCTGGCAGGGGGGTCAACTGCAAAATCATGCCTGTTGGTCGTTCTTTGATAATTGCCCGCTTCACCGAGAAAAGGACGCGCAATAACGCGGGCAACCCGTAAGTCACCCTGCAGCATTTCCCGGGCAATTCTGCATATTTCCATCAGTTCGCTTAACGGGATGACCTCTTCATGCGCTGCAATCTGGAATACCGAATCGGCTGAGGTATAAACGATCAGTTTTCCTGTCCTGACATGTTCTGCCCCGAGGCGCTGCATAATTTCCGTACCGGATGCCACCTCATTGCCTAAAGTCAGCCGGCCGATCCGCGCTTCAAACCTTCTGATAAAATCATCGGGAAAGCCGGACGGAAAAGTTGGGAAGGCCTGATCCAGAATGATACCGGTCATTTCCCAATGGCCGGTGATCGTATCCTTGCCTTTTGATCTTTCAGCCATGAACCCGTAATTTGCGGAAGGATTGCTTTGGGGAGAAACAAAAGGAATTTCGCGTGCATTGCCAAGACCCATACGCTGAAGATTCGGGATTTTCAATCCGCCTGCCTGCTTGGATATATTCGCAAGCGTATTGCTTCCTTCATCGCCATATTGGGCTGCATCCGGCATTGCTCCGATGCCAACGCTATCCATTACGATCAGTATCGCCCGAGCCATCTGTATTTCCTCCTTTTCTGGCCCGCGGGTGTGATTTGCGGAAAACATCCAGCAGGCGTTTTTTCGTTAAATGCGTATAGATCTGAGTGGTCGATATATCGGCATGTCCGAGCATTTCTTGAACCGAACGCAAATCAGCGCCATTATCAAGCAAATGCGTTGCAAAACTATGTCTTAACAGATGCGGGTAGACACTTGATCCCAGGTTGTTTTCCGCTGCCCATTTTTTCAGAATCAGCCAGACACCCTGACGCGTCAGCGGTTTGCCGCGTGAATTGAGAAAAAGAATATTCCTGGCTTCTGCTGTTGGTTTCGGGTTGCGGGCGAGCAGCATTTGCCTTGTGGAATCAATGTATGCCTTTAGGATAAGGATACCGGGCTCACCCAAAGGTACGATTCTTTCTTTATTTCCTTTGCCCCGGCAGCGGATATATCCTAAATGATAGGAAATATCGTTCAGGCTGAGTCCAATCAGCTCTGAGACCCTGAGCCCGCTCCCATAGAGCACCTCGACAATCGCCCGGTCTCTGCTGCTGAGATCATTTTGATTATCATTCTGGTCAATTGCCCTGGTCAGATTGATCTCCGACAAGACGTGGGGCAGCTTTTGTTCGAGTTTAGGGGCCGGCAGAAAGACCGTTGGATCATCATTTCTTTTGTCTTCCTGAAGCAGGTACCCGTAAAATCCCCTTAAAGCCGCCGTATACCTGGCCAGTGTTCTTGCAGATTTCCCCTGCTTCTTTTCGTCCAAAATGAAAGTGATCAGGTCTGAGGTACTGCACTGCAAAACTGTCCTGCCATTTTCCTGAACAAAAAGCACAAATTTATAGAGGTCCCTGCTGTAATTGGAACAGGTATTTACGGAAAGCCCTCTTTCAACACGCAGATGGTATAGATAATCTTCTAATAGATCATCCCTTAATTTGCTATCTTTAGACATAAAATATCCTCCCAGCAGTTCATTTCTACGCAAGGAGGAATTATCCTTTTCTTTAGGGATTATCGTTCGCATTTAATTCAAAAAAACAAGGCTCATGCCCTGTCTATAAACCAAAGAGACGGGCTCCCAGTATGGTGAAATATCCCTGTATCACCCCTGTGGCTAAAGCCGCGATGGAGATCAATAGGGCCATGCCACAGTAGTGGAGAAAGTTATTCTTCAAAAAATCGCCCCGCATCCTGCCCTGCAGCAGAAGAAACGAAAAAACAGTCGCCAGACCGGCTCCGAGCAGAAGACACGGAACCGCCAGAAGTGACGGAAAAAAAACCGTAAACAGGACCAAGCCCAAGCCCATCATTTTTTTCAGCTGAATAATGAACACAACGGTAAAACCGAAGATAAATCCTCTCGTAAAAACGATCAGGTACACCAGCGGAGCTCCAATCACCGTCAAGCCGAGGACCCATATTCCTGCCATCATAATAAAGTTATCCCTGGCCAGCTGCTGAAGAAATGACGTGTCGATGGCAGTTGGTTGTTCTCCGAGCAGGCTGTTGAAAAACCCGGTTAGTTCTTTCGCTTTTTCCATGCCCAATGAACCGACCCCAACTGCTCCGAAAACACCTCCTGCCAGAAATACGCAGCAGAGCGTCAGATAGATAACCCAGTACTGCTTGATATGATCGTACAGCATTTTCTTCATCGTTCTACCTCCCCGAAGACTTGTCCTCAAGAAAATCATATTCAGGAAGGCAGAAGACTATGTCATTTATCTTTTATAAAGCCAGAAGCAGACCAATGGCAGTTTTGGCATCAAAGAATCCGCTGCTCCCTGCCATTTGCAGGGCCTGTTCCCTCGGAACAGCTACGACATTCAGAAACTCATCCTCATCACAGTCCAGAGGGGACCAGCTCAGATGCTGTGCCTGGTAGATATGGATAACTTCATCGGTAAAACCCGGTGATGTATAAAAGGAGCCGAGATAGTTCAGTTCTCCTTCATAACCTGTTTCCTCTCTTAATTCTCTTAAGGCGCAAGTTTCCGGATCTTCACCTGGGTCCATTTTACCGGCTGGAATTTCCAGCGTTTCTTTGGCCAGCGCATAGCGGTACTGGCGAACCATCAGGATCTTGCCTTCGTGTTCAGGCACGATGGCTACAGCACCCGGATGCCTTACAATTTCCCGAATGGACGTTTTTCCATTCGGCAGTTCAACGGTATCCTGATTGACACTGATGAACTTTCCGGAATATACGGTCTGTTCGGCAATACATTTTTCTGTCAGGCCATTATTATCCATGAAGAACCTCCTGTGTTCTAAAATATTGAATGAAATCAGTTATCCCGATTAATGGATTTTGGACCGGATGCTGGCATATTATTGCCTTCTTCCATACTATGATACATTATATCCTATCTATTTGGTCTGGGAGGCGTAAATATGCCGACTGAATCTCATCATAACACCTATCAGTTGTTGGTAACGATAACAACCTTTATATTTGCTGTTGCCTCCATGATTACCGTCTATATTTCCCTGACAGCCTGGAAGGAAGAACGGGAATCAGTCAGACCCTACCTTACCTTTACGCAATCTCCTTCTGTCGAGATCCTCCATAAAAAAGATCTGACATTCAGCTTTCATTTCACCAACGTCGGTACGCATCCGGCAGCTTCACTCCATTGTCAGGCCATCTTTGCAGACAGTGATTTAAATGCCGAACCGCTCCAGGTTGATCAGATCTCCCTCGCCAATTATGTTTCTCCTGATTCCACTGTGGATTTAGTTGTCACCGTCGATATTCAGACCCAGGGAATGGATGCCGGACAGGTCAATCAGCATTATATTATTTTAAATCTAAAATATTTTGATCCGGTATTTGAAAAACAATACGAACAAATTATCTATTTGCGATGGGCCGGCATCTCCAAAGGTCAGCTTCAGCCAATTTATCATGCTTCCAGGGAAGATAAGGCCCAGATCATCCAATACCTTGGCAAAACCTAGACCGCCATTCAATACGTATATAGTTTAACAATTTAAAACACCTCAGAATTTATTCGAAATAAAATTCTGAGGTGCTGAGCTCAGCAGGCAATTAATTATCAGCAATTCTCAATTTATCTGCGACCATCGCGATAAATTCGGAATTGGTCGGTTTCCCGCGGTCAACATTAATCGTATAGCCAAAAAATTTGTTCATGAAATCAATATTTCCTCTGTCCCAGGCTAGTTCAATCGCATGGCGGATTGCCCTTTCCACTCTGCTGGGAGTCGTCCCATAATTTTTGGCGATCATGGGATACAATTCTTTGGTCACAGCACCAAGCAGAGAAACATCTTTGATCACGGAGACAATAGCGTCTCTCAGATATTGATAGCCCTTAACATGCGCGGGTACTCCCATCTGCTGGATCATCTTGGTAACTTCAACTTCAATCATCTTGGAATTTTTGGCGTTAACCTGGATAACACTGCTCATATTCGAAGATAACATCGCATTTGAAATATTGTTAAACGAAGGAGCAGCTTCATAAACCCCGACCAGCTGCCGTATTCTTTTCCCTAACGTTTCCAAATCAAACGGTTTCAATATGTAATAGTCAGCCCCTAGCTGAACTGCCCGCTGTGTCATATTTTCCTGGCCAAAAGAAGTTAAAATGATCACTTTGGGCCTTTTGATCGTGTTTATTAGTTTTTCCATGACGCCTAATCCGTCGAGATGAGGCATAATTATATCCAGGACCACGACATCAGGTTCCTCTTTTTTGATCATATCCAGTGCGTCGTTTCCGTTATAAGCTACACCCGAAAGCACCATGTCCTTTTGATTGCTTATATATTCCTTTAATACTTCAATAAAATCGCGGTTATCGTCAGCCAACAAAACTTTTATCGTTTCCATCGAACTATCCTCCAGTTTCCAAAGATACGCCGAAAAAACATATAAATCCAATCCAGTTACTTTTCGACAAGAATTTACCAATTCCTTCTGATCTATTGGAAAAATATATATATTCAGTATCAAATATCATTTTATAAAATATAATAAGAAAATATAATAAGCATGCATGTACTGAAGAAACCGCCCTCGCGGGCGGCTGCAGCTTTACTCGTTATACCTGATTCGTCGATCATTTTCTCAATAAATATTCCGTATCCCCGGGTAGAATCATTGACAAATACATGCGTAACGGCACCAACAATTTTGCCATTTTGAATAATCGGGCTGCCGCTCATACCTTGGACGATCCCTCCGGTTTTTTCCAGCAATTCCGGGTCGGTGATCCTGATAATCATATTTTTGTTGTCTGTCCGGTACTGCATAATTTTTTCTATTTTAATGTCAAATTCTTCGATGGTATTGTCTTTTAAAACCGTATAGATTTTAGCCGGTCCAACCTCAACCTCGGATTTCCAGGCTATAGGAATCATGGTACTGAAATACGGATTCCGGACTTCACCTTCATAAATACCAAATATCCCGCTGGCTGAATTCTTGGCAATTTTACCGGTGAAATTTGACTGAAGCATAAACGTACCAATTTTTTCTCCGGGGTCTCCTCTTTGACCTTTTTCAATGGAGTAGATTGTGGATTCGACGATTTTGCCGTCACTTAATTCAATTTGGTCATTGGTATCAATATCCGTGATGACGTGTCCCAAAGCCCCGAATATTTTCGTATCGGGTTCAATAAACGTCAGAGTTCCCACTCCTGCAGCCTCGTCCCTGATAAACAGCCCTATCCGATATCTTTGGGTTTCTGAGCAGAATACCGGCTGAATCTTTTTTTCCAGAATTTTTTCTTTGTGTTTGATCTCAAGCACAATTGTTTTGTTTTCTTTGCATTTTTTATCGATTTCCTGTGCTACCTGAAAATCATTCGTTGCTGTGATGCCATTAATTTTTAAAATGATGTCCCCAACTTCTATTCCAGAATCCTTTGCAGGATAAGACTGTTTGCCTTCCTTGTTCGTGATCGGAGCATATCCTACGACCAAGACTCCTTTGGTCTGCAAGGTCACTCCAATGGATTGTCCGCCTGGAATAACGGATGGCCGTACTTTATTGACTTCCTTGCCTGCTGAAAAAAAATCGAGATAATTAATTACCGGGTAAAAACGACTGGTTTCTGTTTTCTGATAGAATCCTGCAATTTGTTGAATACTAAGGGTAAAAACGAGGAGAATTCCTATTCGGAAAATAATACGGGTTAGTTTTTTATGCAAACCGTTTTTTCCCTTCAGTTTTTCACCCTCCTCACGTATTTTTTTCTCTGCAGAGATACTACAATAAAATTTTTTATTGCAGTATTAGATTTCCCTTATAAAAAGGTTTCATCCTGTGAAATGTTTTCTAGGATTTCTTAAATTTATGGCGAAATAAGAAAATGACAAAAGCTAGAACTCTTGTCATTTGTTGGGTTATAATAGGCTTTATAATAGTCATAAAAGGAAACAAACGATGAAAAAAATATTTGTAAATTATTTTTTTACAGCCCTGGTCATTGCAGTGACCGTCTGGATATTGATTTCCAGTTCGAAATTTAGTATTATACCTCACCTGATCGCCATAACTGATGGAGGGCTGTTATTCCTGGCATTTGTCTGCATGGTCCTTTTTTGGTTTTTTGATGCGTTAATTATTAAAGTGATTGTTGAGATTTCTGATCAAGGTATCCGTTTTTGGCGGTATATGAAAATAGCGCTGATTGGACAGTATTATAGTTCCATTACTCCTTTTTCTGGCGGGGGACAGCCTGTCGCGCAGGTCTATACGATGAAAAATGACTATAAAATCCCGCTGGGGCTGGCTACATCAGTCACCATCAATAAATTTACGATCTATCATATTATTGTGACTGCCTTCGCCTTGTTTATGGCTATTTTTAAGTATGATTTTATCTTTGAGCAGGGTGCGGTCAGCAAAACCTTCATTGCTATAGGTTTTATGATCAATATCATATCGACGCTGGCTCTGCTTTTGCTCTGTTACAACAGTTCGATTGTAAAAAAGGTCTGCCTTCTGATCTTAAGACTGCTTCATAAAATCAAACTGGCCAAGAATATGAATGATCAAATCTTTTCCAGGCATATTGAGGAATACAGAAGTTCTCTGCGCTTGTTCCTGAGAGACCGCAAAGCTCTGCTTCTAACCTGTCTCTATACGTTGATTCAAGTCATCGTGTACTTTTGCGTGACCTATTTTGTCTATCTGTCATTTGGTTTAAGAGACGCGTCCCTGTTTGATATTCTTGCTGTGCAGTCTTTGCATTACATGGCGATTAATTACATTCCGACGCCTGGAAATGCCGGAGCATCCGAGGGAGGATTTTACCTGATATTCGGGCTAATTTTCCCTTCCAGTGTTATGATCTATGCGATCATGCTCTGGAGACTCATCGTCTATTATTTAAATTTGTTCGTGGGCGGGATTGTCGTACTGATCGATTACCTGTATAAACAAAGCTTAAAGAAGTCGTAAAGGAAGCCCGTGTTTAAAAAGTACCCTGCTGTCGCTTTTGTATGCGAAATAACAGGGTACTTTTTTTATTGCATTTTAATTCATTTTTTGGCCTGTTAATTTATTTTTTAGCCTGCTGCCATAATTCCTCCGCAAGGCTTAGCGCGACGCTTTCACCGCCAAGCATTCGGGCCATTTCCTGGACCCTTTCACTTTCGCCAAGCCGATTGACTTTGGTCTGTGTCCGGTCTTCCACAACGACTTTATCAATGCCAAAATGGCTGTCGGCAAATGCCGCGATCGGCGCCGAGTGGGTAATGCAGAGCACTTGTCTGTTCTCCGATATTTTTTCAAGCTTTTCAGCGACCTTCATGATCGTTCTGCCGCCGACTCCGCTGTCCACTTCATCGAAAACAAACGTATCCACGGTTTCCACTTTCGATAATAAGCTTTTGAAAGCCAGCATGATCCTGGCCATTTCTCCGCCTGAAGCCACTTTGGCCAAAGGCTTGGGAGGTTCTCCGACATTCGCGGAAAAATAAAACTCAATCTGTTCCGCACCTTCGGGCGACGGTTCGGTGACTGGTGAAAATATGATTTCGATTCTGGCCTCGTTTAGCCCCAAATCGAGCAATTCGTCTGCCAGGCCCTTTTCAATTCGTTCAGCCTGGATGCCACGGTTCAGGCTGAGTTCCTCCACCAGATTGTTATACGTTGTCAGCGCCTCTTTCTTTTCGCGCCGGATATTTTCTTTTTCATCCTGAAGATGGGCAATTTCTTCAAGTTCTTCTTCCATTTCAACCCGTCTTTCCAAAACAGCTTCAATCGTATACGCGTATTTTCTGAGCTTACCGAGATCAATCAGGCGGGTTTCAATTTCGTCAAGCCTTCCTGGTTCAAAATCCAGCTTATCTTTATAGGACCGCAGTTTGGTCACATAATCTTCGAGACTGAAATAGATCTCTTCAAGGTTCTTATGCAGCTCTTCAATCTCAGGATCAAGCGCCGAGAGTTCCCCCATTTTTTCTGTGGCTGACCCAATCCTATCAAAAGCAGCATCAGAGGCTTCTTTGGTTCCGGCATAGAGTTCATCATAGGCTTCATTGACAAGACTGACGATCTTTTCGGCATTCAGCAGAAACTTTTTCTCCTGTTCCAGAGATTCCTCTTCCCCGGAAACCGGTGCAATCCGGTCAATCTCCTCAATCTGGTAACGCAGTATTTCTTCCCTTTTCTCCCTGTCCCGCTCCGAACGCAGGAGTTCTCTTTCTCTGGACATGGTGTTCCGGTAATTGACAGCCGCGTCCCTGACTTGTTTCAGCAGTTTTAAATGCTCCTCGCCGCCGAAACTGTCTAAGAGCTCCCTTTGGGTTTCGGTCTGCAGCAGTGACTGGTGCTCCATCTGGTCGTGAATGTCTACGAGTCCTTCACAGAATGTCCGGTACAAGGACAACGGGACGGTTCTGCCCTGAACACGGCAGACATTCCGGCCGGAGTCATTGATTTCCCGATACAGGAACAGCATGTCATCTTCGAGCGGATATCCTTCGTCCTGCAACATTTCAGTCAATTTTAGCGGCAGATTGGAAAAAATCCCTTCCACACACGCTTTGTCCTTGCCATGCCGCAGAAATTCATTGCTGGCTCTTCCGCCCAGAAGCAAACCCAACGCATCTACCAGCATAGATTTTCCGGCTCCTGTCTCCCCTGTAAAAACAGACAAGCCTTTATCAAAAAGCAAATGGACATCTTCCATCAGTGCAAAATCTTTGATGCGAAGTTCTACGAGCATAGGTCTCCTCCTCTTTGCCACACTCAGTCAATGGAAAATTTAAAGACACGGTTCGGTTCGGTTCAGCTCAGTTCGGCTAGTCTCTCCAGAATAATTTCTGTTTGTTCTTTAGGTTTGATCAGAAGAAAGATGGTATCATCTCCGGCTACAGTGCCGATCACTTCTTTCCAGCCGATATTGTCAAGCAGCAACGCCATCGCCTGGGCATTCCCCGGTATGGTTTTGATCACAATGATGTTCTCGCTGCTATCGAACGAGATCACAACTTCCTTGAACATTCGTTTCAATCTTTCCTGATACCCGGGCGGATGCGCTTCAGCCTGAATGGCATAACGGTATTCATCGTCTGAGCCGGATATCTTGATCAGACCCATCTCCTTGATATCCCGCGAAACGGTGGCCTGTGTGACATTAAAGCCCTCTTCGAACAGCCTTTGCGCTAATTCCTCCTGCGTTTTAACCGGTTCATTGGTAATCAGTTCCTGGATTTTTTTCTGACGGCGGCTTTTCATGAATGATCACCTCTGTTCTTCTGAATAATTAGCCAGTATGGAGATGTCTCACCTTGATTTAGATACATTCCCTGCAGGACATGAAAATCCTTCTTGGAAAGTTCTGCTGCATAGGCATTCAATGTATTTGCTTCTTCCAGGCTGCGACTGTGTCCGCGATAGACGGTGAGTACGATGACCCCTTTGGCTGCCAGCAGCTTCAACGTATCATTTACCGCCTGAAGCGTTGTCTCCGGCTCGGTAATGATTGTCTGACTGCTGCTCCCGGGCAAATAGCCGAGATTGAAAACGGCAGCTCTGATTCCTTGCGGAACAAGGCGCCCAATCTCTGTGTGACTCTCCCGGAATAAGGCGACCCTGTCGAGCATCTTATGCGCTGTGAGCAGTTCCCGAGTTGATTGGATAGCTTCTTCCTGAATATCAAACGCAAACACCCGGCCCTCAGAACCCACGCATTCCGCCAGAAAAAGGGTGTCCTTGCCGCGTCCTGCCGTAGCATCCAACACCTGATCTCCCGGCTGGATAAGGTGCTGCAGATACATTTTTAACATTGTCTGCGTATTTTCGATCCCCTTCGGATTGAAGACACCGTTTATGCTCTCATTATTCATGCCAGCGGTCCCGGAGTTTCTCCCGGACAACCTTCGGAAAGCTCCTTCCTCCAAGCCGGATAAATCTTGCTTTGATCGGAGCCGTTTCGATCCGGACCACATCTCCGGAATTCATGGTCGTCATATATTTTCCGTCAACGGTCACCCGGCATTTACTGCCTCTGGTCAGACTGATATCTATTTTTTCCTTGTTTGATATGACCATCGGCCGGGAGGAAAGCGCATGGGCAGCCAGCGGCGTGATCAGCATGGCCTGAACATCCGGGCTCACAACAGGTCCACCGGCTGAAAGTGAATAGGCGGTCGAGCCTGTCGGGGTTGCAATAATCAAGCCGTCCGAAGGCGGACTCGCAATCGGTTCACCGGAAAGCTTGACCTGAAGCGTTATTAGCGTCTCTTCACTGTCCCGGATAAAAACGACATCATTCAGAACCATATCCTGCTGTATCTGACCGTCTTTAAAATATGAAGTAATCATCATGAGTCTCTCATCGACCGTATATTCATTGCGCAGCACCTTTTTTAAGGCAGAATAGATTTCGCCGCGTTCAACCTCGCATAAAAAACCAAGCCGGCCGTAATTCACGCCGAGAACCGGGATGTTGAACCGGGCGGCTTCCCTGGCAGCTTTCAAGACTGTGCCGTCTCCGCCAAGGGAAAGTACAAAGTCAACATCTTCCGTAATCTCCTGGTCCCATTCCGGTACAGTTTCCCATCCCTGACTGTTGAACCAATTAATTAGCTGAGGGGTGATGCTTTCTTTCGTAATTTTAGAATGGTTAATCCATATCCCTACCTTGTTTCCCATCCGTTCACTCCGTTCCTGCCTGAGCCTTCAGAACAAGCTCAGTCAGACAAGAATTCCAGTCGAATACCGCTGCCTCTTGCTCATTTTCCTTGCAGAGCCAGGCTAAAAATTCTATATTTCCTTCGGGACCGCGAATTGGCGAAAAATCCAGTCCCTTGACCTGAAATCCTTGTTTTTGAGCTTCAGTCAGGACGTTTTGCAGAACCTCCCGGTGGACTTGCGGGTCTCTGACAACACCGTTTTTGCCGACATTCTCGGGGCCGGCCTCAAATTGCGGTTTGATGAGGACTAGCGCCTGTCCGCTTCCTTTCAGAATCGCTGTCATCGAGGGAAAGATCTTGGTCAGGGAAATAAATGAAACATCACACACGATCCAGTCTACTTTTTCCGGGAGACTGTCCGCAGTCAGGTAACGTGCATTGGTTCTTTCCAGGCAGACCACTCTTTCGTCACTGCGCAGCCTCCAGGCCAGCTGACCATAGCCAACATCGACCGCATAGACCCTGGAAGCCCCATTCTGCAGTGCGCAATCTGTAAATCCGCCGGTAGACGCCCCGATATCGGTAATGACCTTATCCTTCAGATCCAGCTGAAATACGTCCATCGCCTTGGCCAGTTTCAGACCTCCGCGCGAAACGTAAGGATGGATCTCTCCCTTGACAATCAGGCCCGTATCTTCTTCCAGCATGATGCCTGGTTTGTCAAGACGAAGATTGTCCTTATAGACTTTTCCGGCCATAATTAAAGCTTTAGCCTTTTCTCTGCTTTCAACCAATCCTTTTTGGACGAGAAGAAGATCGAGTCTGGATTTATTTTTGGCCACGATATGCCCATCCTTGTTCTATATCTATTTAAAATCATTAATAAATCATTAACATCTGTTCTTCATCAGTTCTCTGGAAACACTGACAATATGCTCAATCGTAATACCGCAGTCTTGATGGAGAAGCGGAATTGCACCGTGTTCAACATAATCATCATATCCTATCCGTTCGACTGCTGTGCCTTGAATTCCTTCTTCCTCGAGAACTTCCAGTACCGCGCTGCCCATCCCTCCGGCGAGGATGTGATCCTCAACCGTAACCAGCCTCCCTGTTTTTTGGACCTCGGCAGTCACCATTTCCCGATCGATCGGATTAATGAAACGCAAATTAACCACACCAGCCTGAATACCTTCAGACTCCAACTGCTTAGCAGCCTCCATACAAAAACTGACAACCGGCCCAAAACCGATCAGCGTAATATCCTGGCCCTCGCGCAGCAGTTCCGCTTTGCCCTTCGGCAATGCTTTGAATTCTTTGTCCATTTCCACGCCGATACCGGCCGATCTCGGGTACCGGACAGCTACCGGGTTGTCCATGGTGAGCGCTGTATACATCATCTGTCGAAGTTCATTTTCATCTTTCGGCGCCATCAAGGTAAGGTTCGGGATCGTTCTGAAAAAAGAGATATCGAATATACCGTGATGCGTCTTCCCGTCCTCACCGACGACGCCGGCCCTGTCGACTGCAAATACGACCTTGGCATTTTGCAGGCAGACATCATGCAGGACCTGGTCATACGCTCTCTGATAGAACGTGGAATACATGGAAACAACCGGTTTCAGTCCATCCAGCGCGAGTGCCGCAGCAAAAGTTACCGCGTGCGGTTCGGCAATTCCGACATCAAAAAATCTTTCGGGGTAATTTTGGCCAAAATTGTTCAGACCTGTCCCCGATCCCATGGCTGCCGTAACTGCAACGATCCTGTTATCCTCTTCTGCCAATTCACAAATGGTCCGTCCAAATACTTCCGTATAAGTCGGCGGCGCATTCTTTTTAACCATTTCACCCGTTTCTTTGGAAAATGGCCCTACCCCATGGAAGATATCCGGGCTTTGCT
>JAMPIU010000168.1 GCA_023667845.1 Dehalobacter sp.
ACCGATTTTGGAGAGCGTTTCACCAGCTAAGGTCAGGCATTCATTCTTTTTATAATCATAGATCTTTATATCCATACAATGAAGAATACCTAGAATTTCGCTGGGTTCGATCCCGTCAAACAGCGCACAGCTGCTCAATGGCTTCAGCCATTTTTCATACATGCCCCACACACCTCTGAATCAATTATCCTGTATCGTATCTTTCATTTTTGTCAGGATTTTTGTGGATATTTTAATACAAGAATTATAACCTTTTTGGCGGTGTATTTCCAGTAATTTACCGGCTGGTTAAGCTCTTTATTGGGAAAATTTATCATCATTTTTATACCAATTTTACCTTACTCCAGATATTCTCCTCGTGGAGTTTGGATAATCCGCTGGATTTTTTCCTCGTACCCACTGACCGCATTGATATAGATCATGAATTCCTCCCCGCCTTTTTTTACCCGGAATTCATAACAGAATGCTTCAGGCCAGCCGGGAAGGGATATGACGACCAGCCTGTACTCCTGGATGGAGACGTCAGAACGGAGACGAGATTTGGCCTGATCCATCGTGATTTCAGGCAGAAGCGTGCGTTTATGGTGAAACAGCCAGTACGATGTTGCATCATAACCTGTTATTCTGCCGTTGTCTTTGGCAACAATCAGCCGGATTTTATCAGGATAGATTCGAATGCCTTGTTCTTCAACGACTGCGTCCAGCTGTATCGTTCCGCCAAAATCATTGACTGAAGTCTGAACAAGATTCTTCCATCCAAGATTTTGTAAAGTTTTCAAGGCCCGAGATGCTGTATTGTCTGCATCAAATCGCTGCAGACCAAGCGCTCTTTCATCCCGGAAGTACGTGATTACACCGCCTTTTTTAGCTACGTCGACCGTGGTGCTGCTAAATTTAAAAACATAAACGCTGAAAGTACCGTTGGAGATGCCGGAAGACTGCGGATCAACGTTCGTATAGCCAAGGGTCTGCAAAAAATCAGTGGCTGCAGTTTTTGCTTCCTCCTCTGTTACGGTCTTTTCAGGAAGGCCAAGCGGTTCCGATACAAAATGCGTATCCGCCTGACCCTCATAAGAATATGGGGGATATTTCTGCAGGCTGGCATCAAGCTGCTCAAGCCCAGAGCTGACTGAGTCAGGGACTGTAGCAGCACCTTCTTCTCCAATGGCTGAAGCAGGAGCAGCATTGGAAAAATTAGTTGAAGCACTCCGCTTATTTTTACTGAGCCAGGAAATATTTTCTGTACTAAGACTGACATTGAGTTCTTGAACGGTCCGGTTAACAGAAATAAGCCTTTCCTGCATATTGGTCAGCGTTTTTTCCTGGGAAGCATTCATCTGCTCCCCTTTGGCAATCTGCTGCGTCATCAGATGGGCATATTCGCCGATTTGATTCAGAAACTGATCGACATAATTTAACCCGTATTCATCTGACGGCAGCAGAGAGAGATCCTTCACGGCCGTTTCACTCTGCTGCCAGGATTGGCTTAAATACAATACCTGCTGGGTCGGGGTCCCTGCAGCCCTGCTTTTGGCCAGAGTAGTTTCTAAACCGTCAAGGTGAGTCACCAGGTCGGCAAAAGATCTTTGATATTGGTTCTCGGCGGCGAGGTCCAAACTTTCAGCTCTTTGAAATTGATTCACCCCCCAGATCAGAGAGAGCGCGAGTCCCGCAGCTAAAGCCCACGGCCAAAATCTTTTCTTCATATTTTTCCTCCTAACGACAAAAGATGTGTTTGCCAATTTGAATAATTTGAGGTCGTGACCAGATATAATTGTTGCTTGTTTTGGCAGGGTTAAAAAAGAATAATGCTCCGTAGGCAGGGTCTGTTCCGTGTAACGCTTCATATACTGCGTTATAGGCCGAAGGAACAGGCTCATTCCAAATGGACCCGTCTGCCACTGGAGAAAAAGCACCAGGTTGGTAAATAACATCCGGAATCGTATTTGGAAATGAGGAACTTTGGACACGGTTTAACACAACGGAGGCAACGGCAATTTGCCCGCGATAGGGTTCTCCTTTAGCTTCGGCACTGACCAGTCGGGCTAAAAGATTAATATCCGAATTCTTATATCCAATCGCTGTGCCGCCTACTGTCACACTTTCCCCGGTCAAGCGTTTGAGCTCGCGTATGGTTCTGGTTCCGGCTATACCATCTGCGCCTAGTCCGTGTTCTTTTTGAAATAAACGGACCCTGGCCTCGGTTTGGCGTCCATAGATTCCGTCAATTGAACCGATCACATATCCCAGCATAGACAGCCTTTTTTGGAGTTCCGCTACCTCCGGCCCGCGGGATCCGCGTGAAAGATTGCGGTCTCCCAAGGCAGCATTGCTCAAGGAGGATGCACACAGCATGAGGGTCATCACTACAACAAGAATTCTTTTATACGTTGGATGGGGAGATAATGACATACAACCACCTCATGATTCTTTTTTTCCATAGTCTGGCTTAAGATACCGAATATTATCCACTTTCCCATATTTTGAAGTCATATGTTATAATACAATCGTATAACTATATTTTGTCGGATACCTGTAAGGGAGTATGGGCATGGATATCAAGCCGATCAAGAGCAGGAGAACTACAGAGATTATTCTTGAGCAGATCAAAAACTTTATGATTCAGGGTCAGCTGAATCCGGGTGATAAGCTACCGACAGAAAGTATTCTTGCCGAAAAGTTTGAAGTAAGCAGAACTTCGGTCAGGGAGGCATTATCAGCGCTGAGCCTGACGGGGATTCTCGATATCCGGCAGGGAGAGGGGATTTTCGTCAAACGTTCTCCATCCAATGCAGTGATTGAACCTCTAAGTTTTATTTTTTTGCTGGAAAATGATTTCGAAAAAATTATTGATGTCTGTATTGCTCTGGAGACCCAAGCCGTTGATCTTGTTGCCCGAAACAGGGATAACGACGATATTGCCACCATGCACAAGCTGTTTGAAAAGATGAAACAGGATCTGCCGGAAGGCAAAAATGTCCAGAAGGATGATGTCTCTTTTCATCTTGCTTTAGCCGGGATGTGCAAAAACCCGCTTCTGGAACGAATGGTTAATACCGCTCTGGATATATCCGGTCAGGTTTTGCGATCGACGTATCAGCAGTGGGTGCGGACCTATTATTTTGAAAACAGACAGATGCTTTATCAGGAACATCTGGAGATATTTCAGGCTGTGGAGAATAAGGATAACGAATCAGCTAACCGGCTGATGAATGCCCATCTTTCCAAAACCCAACAGGAACTGAAAAGATTTGAAAGAATTAGGAATATCCTGGAGTATTAAGTATGCCCGGTATGCATCTATTTCCTGATTGTAGTGCTGCTGTTTTACAAGCTGGATAAAGAGTATTCGCAAATCGTTCAGGATTTATGGACTGCCGCGCAGCTAAGAGAGTGCAGGAATAACCGCGAAAATTCAGTAAACATTTTAGTTGAAAGCCCCTTGTTTTCAAGAAAACCTCCGGTTATAATGAAAAAAATTGACAAAGGAGGCGCTTTAAATGCAAAAGTACGAATGTACAGTATGCGGTTATGTTTATGATCCGGCTGAAGGAGATCCGGATGCTAGGATTGCTCCCGGTACGGCTTTTGAAGATTTACCCGATGACTGGGTTTGTCCTTTGTGTGGGGCTGCGAAAGACGAATTCGAAGTTGCTGTTGAATAGAAGAATTGCGATTATTTTTTCACTTTGATTTTAAATAAAGACTGACCAGAGAGGATGTTATTCGGCATCCTCTTTTCATTTGAAAAACCATGACAGAATTGGAAAAAAACTGATATAATAGCATCAGGTATAGTTGTCTGGTCTATTGGCAATTTATTTTTCCTTTCCGAAGTGTGGGGGTGAACGATGGATGACAAGCATACTTGTCGTTGATGATGATCACAATATCTGCCAGCTGTTGGAACTTTATCTTTTGAATGAGGGATACCAGCTTTATATGGTTCATGATGGAAGCAGTGCGCTCGATGTCCTGCGAACAGAAAAAACAGATTTAGTGATTCTCGATATCATGCTGCCGGTCATTAACGGGTGGGAAGTCTGTAAAATGATCAGGCAGATCAGCTCTGTTCCGATCATTATGCTGACTGCCTGTGATTTGATGGAAGATAAGATCCAGGGGTTTGAACTTGGTGTCGATGATTATATTGTGAAGCCTTTTGAACCGAGAGAACTAGTGGCCAGGGTCAAAGCCAGACTAAAAAACGTTCAAGGAAATGAAACGAAGGATAGAGCAGATCAACAAGCCGAAACCAATGTTCTGAATATCGGAAATATCCAGGTGGATATGAACCGTTACGAGGCCAGACTGGAAGGCGAAAAAATAGAACTGAAGCCGAAAGAGATCCAGCTGCTGTATTTCCTTCTCAAGAACAGAAATATGGTTTTTACCAGAGATCAGCTGCTGGAAAAAGTATGGGGCTACTCATATGAAGGAGATACCCGGACTGTTGATGTTCATATCAACAAACTGAGAGAAAAACTGGAGGGTGTTTGTTCTAACTGCCGGATCAGTACCGTCTGGGGAGTAGGATACAAGCTGGAGATTGATGGTTAAGAAAACAATTTTCTCAAAACTGTTTTTTACCTATCTGATCTTGATCATTGCGGTGATGGCTGTCATTGCCGTTCTTCTCTCCTATGCGTTTAACAACTATGTATTCGGGGAAAAGCAGCAAGAAATGCGTGCCGCGGCAGCCGAAACGGTTCTGCTGCTCGGGAAGTATGAACAGGCCGAAATAACCTATTCGGAACTAAATGATTCGCTGGATATCCTGGGTTCGATGACGGGTTCACGGATTTATGCAATCCGGCTGAATGCGGAGGTTCTTGCGAATAAGAATCTGGTACTGGATAAGGAACTGCTGGATGCGTACCTGTTTGAAGATTTAAAAAGCATCCTGCAGGGCAAGGAAGTTTCCCGGAAAAAGCAATACTCGGACAGGTTTGCCGCAGATGTAGCCTTTTTAGGGGTCCCCTACGGCCAGGGTAATATGATTGAAGGAGCTATTTTGTTTTTTGCTCCGCTTGACGAAATCTACGCTTATATTCAAAAGATCAATATGATCATATGGTGTTCTGCGCTGGCGGCAGTTATCTTAAGCGGTATCATGATTTATCTGGCAGCCCTTAAAATTACCAGACCGTTGAAAATCATGGAAGAGGGAGCGATACAGCTGGCCGCCGGAGAGCAGATCAATGATTTGGCAGTTCATTCAGGTGATGAGCTGGAAAAGATGGCAAAAGCCTTCAATAATATGAAAAACCAAATCAGTGCGGCCGAAAAGATGCGGCGTGATTTTATGGCAAGTGTGTCTCACGATCTGAGAACTCCGCTGACATCGATCAACGGTTTTGTCCAGGGAATGCTGGATGGATTGGTAAAACCTCAGGACTATCCAAAGTATTTGAATATTATTAAAACAGAAACAAACCGTTTAATGGGGCTGACAGGTGAAATCCTGGAATCAGCGAAAATTCAGTCAGGGGAGATTACACTCGCCAGGAAGTATCTCCTGGTCGGGAATACCCTGGAGGAGATTCTGGAAAGCACAGGGATGAGGGAAAATCCTAAAAACATAGAGCTGATGATGGATTGTCCGGACGGACTGGAATTATACGCGGATCAGCATCGTTTTAAACAGATCCTGATCAATATCCTGGATAATGCGCTGAAATATACCGGAAAGAACGGAAAAATCAAACTGACTGTAACGCCGGAAGACGGCGGGATCAAATTGAGTGTTCAGGATAACGGGAAGGGAATCGCACCACAGGATCTGCCATTTATTTTTGAGAAATTCTACCGGGCAGATAAATCCCGGCAGGAGGTGGAAGGCGGAACCGGTCTTGGTCTTAACATCACCAAGATGCTGGTTGAGCAGCACGGCGGCAGAATTAGCGCTTCCAGCACCTATGGGCAGGGAACGGAGATTGTGATTTTTTTCCCTGGCTAATACCTAGAATTTTAAAAAGTACGGTTATAATTTTACGTATTATTTACAACTCATCTGTTTTGCTTTGATATTTTTTCTTTAAAATAAGGCTGTAGACCGATGGTCTGCCTGCCTGAAGTACCAGGAGGGTAGTGATGAAAGGTAGAGTGTTCTTAACGACATTCCTAATTCTTTCCTTTTTTGTCACGCTGAGCGGCTGCTCGGGCCAAACGGATCAATCGAAGAATTCCGAAGTGCCGCGAAACGGTGTTCAGACTGAAGACCAGCAATCCGCGAACAAAGACGATCAGGTGCAAAGTGATGGAGCAGGAATCGATGGAGCGGGAATTAACGGAACGGAAACAGACGGGATAGAAAACAAAGAGTCCGATAATCAAGAAATTTCGGTGGTCGCAAAATCAGGCACACGGTCGGCAGATGAAGAAAAAGAAGCTGTATTGGACGAGATTTCCAGAGAGCTTGATGAAATCATCAACACTGTGAATGCGATGGATGATATTGAAGAAAATGATCTGAAATAACATTGTGGGGAGGAAGCAATATGAAAAGAATAAAAGTTGTGCTGCTGGCTGTTATGAGTGTTTGCTTAATCCTTAACAGTGCGCTGGTTTTTGCCAAGACAGACAAAACAACGGATGGCACATCAAGTAAACAGAATTCCGAAAGCAACAAGCAGATGAATACTGAAGCTAAGAGTATTACTGTCCAGCAATGGCAGAAGGAACTCAAGCCCTTATTTGATGAAATCCGTGCCAATAAAACAGAGATGATTCATTTGCGCAATCAATTGATTCAGCTTCGCAATAATGCAGTTGCCAAGATTAATGATCTTAGACAACAGAATGAGAATCTGACCGATGAACAGATGGAAGCCCTGCTTGCTCCGCTGAAGAACTTTTTGCAGACGCTCA
Organism: Dehalobacter sp.; assembly: GCA_023667845.1. Classification (NCBI taxonomy): domain Bacteria; kingdom Bacillati; phylum Bacillota; class Clostridia; order Eubacteriales; family Desulfitobacteriaceae; genus Dehalobacter; species Dehalobacter sp. The sequence continues at coordinate 6,871 of JAMPIU010000168.1, forward strand.
AGGAAGATAAAACTGAGATAGAAGGCCAGTTGGGCGACGTTCAGCAGCAAGTCGTTGATCTCAGAAAGACAAAAAAAGAACTGGATATTGCTCAGGCCAAAATAACGCTGCATAATATTATTATGGTACAGGAACAAAGGATTACGGCGCTGAAAGCGACGATTGAAGATTTAGAGGATTTTCTGGATTAGACATTCTCAGTAATGTCTGATGAAAGATCAAAAATGAGATTAACTATAAGCCTTTGAGATACTGCTAATAGTAACGCACTATTGGCAGTGTTTTTTTTGTAATTTTTTGCAAATTTGACTGGTTTGCACTTCTGTGCATTTTTCGCTGGAAAGTATCAATAATATAGATCATAAAGCTTAGTACCGAGTTGACGAGGTACTGGATCATCAATTTAATAACAGATCACAAATATGGATCAAGCTTAAGCTAAAAGGAGGTTTTTTGATGCCAATGAAAATGGCCACGATGGATGGCAATGAAGCTGCAGCACTGGCGTCCTATGCCCTGACTGAGGTTGCCACCATCTTTCCGATCACTCCGTCATCTCCGATGGCCGAAGGTGTTGATGAATGGTCGGCGCACGGTAAAAAGAATATTTTCGGTCAGCCTGTAAAAGTGGTGGAAATGGAATCCGAGGCAGGTGCTGCGGGAGCCCTTCACGGATCGCTCGCTTCAGGAGCGCTGACAACGACTTACACCGCTTCTCAGGGTCTGCTGCTGATGATACCGAATATGTACAAGCTTGCCGGGGAACTATTGCCGGCCGTATTTCATGTCAGCGCGAGAGCGTTGGCGACCCATGCACTGTCCATCTTTGGTGATCATCAGGATGTCATGGCCTGTCGGCAGACGGGTTTTGCGCTGTTGGCATCAACCAATGTCCAGGAAGCACATGATTTTGGATATGTTGCTCATCTGAGCGCCATCCAATCCAGAATCCCGTTTCTGCATTTTTTTGACGGATTTCGTACTTCGCATGAATATCAAAAAATTAACTTGATCGAACAGGGGGAGATCCGGGAAATTGTAGACGATCAGGCACTCCAGAATTTCAGAGATCATTCCTTAAATCCTGAACATCCTGTGGTAAAAGGATCTACGCAGAATCCGGATGTCTATTTTCAGTTCAGAGAAGTTTCCAATCCGTTTTATGAAAAGGTTCCGGATATCGTGGAAGGCTACCTGCGGGAAATAGAAAGAATTTCGGGACGGGCCTATCACCCGTTTAATTATTACGGAGTACCTGATGCCGAGAACATCATTGTGACGATGGGGTCAGTCTGCGACACCGTTGAAGAGACAATTGATGTTCTTCAGAAGAGAGGCGAAAAGGTCGGGATGGTGATTGTTCATCTTTACAGGCCATTCTCGGCAAAATATTTCTTTGATGTGCTGCCCGCTTCCGTTAAAAAAATTGCAGTTTTGGACCGTACCAAGGAGCCGGGAGCTTTAGGCGAACCACTTTACCTTGATATTCTGGAATTATTCAGGCACACCTCGGATAGGAATTCAAAACAAGCAGCCCATCAGCCGATTATCGTGGGGGGAAGGTACGGACTGGGGTCCAAAGATACAACGCCGTCTCAGATTCTGGCGGTATATCAAAACCTGAAACAGGACAAACCAAAGAATCATTTTACAATTGGGATTGCGGATGATGTCTCCGATACTTCTTTGCCGGAGGGTGAATGGATGGATGCGACTCCGGAAGGGACTATTAGCTGCAAGTTTTTGGGGCTGGGTTCCGACGGGACTGTCGGAGCAAACAAATCAGCCGTAAAGATTATCGGGGACAATACTGACCTTTATGTCCAGGCCTATTTTTCCTATGACAGCAAAAAATCAGGAGGGACAACGGTTTCCCACCTCAGATTCGGCAGAAGTCCAATTAAGTCCCGCTATTTGGTCTTCAGCGCAGATTACATTGCCTGCCATAATCAATCGTTCATTTACCATTATGATCTCCTGAAAGGAATCAAAAAAAATGGCACTTTTGTTTTGAATTGCCCGTGGAAGAGCCTTCATGAACTTGAAGAGCATCTTCCGGCATACCTGAAGAAAACGATCTTTCAAAACAACATCCATTTCTATGTCATAGACGCAATTGATATTGCTTCGCAGATTGGCCTGGGTGGACGGATCAATATGGTGATGCAGGCCGTATTCTTTAAGCTGGCGAATGTCATACCGATTGAAGATGCCGTCCGGTATCTGAAAAATTCGATCGAAAAAACCTACGGCCGGAAAGGGCAGAAGATCGTTGAAATGAACAAAGCCGCCGTAGATCAAGGCATCAGCCGGGTTATCCGTATTGAGGCGCCTGCTTCCTGGGAGAGTGCCCAGGATCAAAAAACGGAGCTCAAAGAAGAACCCGAATTTATCAAGAAAATTCAGAGGCCAATTGCGCGCTCTGAGGGAGATGAGCTTCCTGTCAGTACCTTTTTGGGGATGGAGGACGGGAGCACGCCTCTCGGGACAACAGCCTATGAAAAGCGCGGTATTGCAGTCCAAATTCCAGAATGGCAGATAGACAAATGTATTCAGTGCAATCAGTGCGCCTATATTTGTCCGCATGCGACGGTCAGACCCTTTTTATTGGATGATCAGGAAAAAGCCCAGGCACCGGAGACGTTTATAACGAAGGAAGCTGCCGGAAAAGGACTGGAGGGTCTGCATTACCGTATACAGATTGCCCCTCTGGACTGTACAGGCTGTATGAACTGTGCCGACATTTGTCCTGCTCCGGGAAAAGCATTAATCATGAAACCAGCCGAACACGAAATCGAAATGGAAGCGGAAAACTGGGAATATGCGTTATCCATTCGGACCAAGGAAGACCGTATGGACCGCAATACCTTAAAAGGAAGCCAGTTTATCCGTCCTCTTCTGGAGTTTAACGGTGCCTGCCCGGGCTGCGGGGAAACGTCATATGTCAAACTGCTGACTCAGCTCTTCGGTGAACGTATGATGATTGCGAATGCGACAGGCTGTTCCTCGATCTGGGGAGGAAGTTACCCTTCCATTCCATATACGACCAATGCCGAGGGCAGAGGACCGGCTTGGGCCAATTCACTTTTTGAAAATAACGCGGAGTACGGATACGGCATGTACCTCGGCGCTTTGCAGATCAGAGAAAGAATTTCCACCCTGATGCAGGAAGCCCTGATAATGGAACTGTCCGAAGAAATCAAGACTGCTTTCAGAGAATGGCTCGATGCGTACCATGACGGAGAAAGGTCGCTGGCTGTCTCCGTCAAAGTGCTTCAGGCATTGAACAGCAATGCTACACCGAGTCATCCGGTCATCAGTGAAATATTGAAGAGAAAGGACTATCTCGTCAAACGCTCGGTATGGGCAATCGGCGGGGACGGCTGGGCGTATGATATCGGCTATAACGGTGTTGATCATGTCCTGGCCAGTGGGGACGATGTAAATCTGTTGGTTATGGATACGGAGGTCTATTCCAATACAGGCGGGCAGTCCTCCAAAGCGACCCCGACGGCCGCGATTGCCAAGTTTGCCGCCGCAGGCAAAAAGATCCGGAAAAAGGATCTTGGCATGATGGCGATGTCCTATGGCTATGTTTACGTCGCTCAGATTGCAATGGGCGCGAATATGATTCAGACGATCAAGGCGATTACAGAGGCTGAAAGATATCACGGACCGTCCCTGATCATTGCCTATTCCACCTGCTTCAACCATGGCCTTAGAAACGGGATGGGGATGAGCCTGGCCCAGCAAAAAAAAGCAGTAGAGGCAGGATACTGGCATCTTTACAGGTACAATCCGGATCTTAAGCAGCAGGGTAAAAATCCGTTTATCCTCGATTCCAAAGAACCCAAAGGAAACTTTAAAGAATTCCTGGAAAGCGAGATCCGTTATGCTTCTTTGAAAAACGTTTTCCCTGAGATTGCCGAAGACATGTTTAGCTTGGCGGAACAACATGCTGCTGAACGTTATGAGAGCTACCGCAGGCTGGCCAAGGAATAAAAGAAGAAGGGTGTTGCAAAATTACTTTTTCTAGTTGCAACACCCCTCTTTTTGTTACCTGATGCTAAACATCAGATTCACTGCAAAGATTAATACCGTAATACCTGTCAACACGAACAAATTCTCGTACAGATTATTTTTCGTTGGAATCCACATATTCTTTGGCATTGCGAACTTCAAGTTCTCCGGGAATGCCTACATTTGATACAGGCTTCTTTGTTTCAAAGCGGCTGTCCCAGGCAGCGGTAGTATGTTTCTCAACAGGGTTCGCCATAAAAGTTTCCTTCTTTTTATTACTGGCCACTTTTCTATTCCTCCGCTACGCTTTATCCGGGTGCTGTCTTCTATCTTCAGCCATCCGGCCAATCGCCTGCGGACTGGCAAAAGCAATCGAGCCTGCCGGCATCGGATGAGTGTTGTTCAGGTGACCCCAAGCAAGCGAGTTATTGGTTGTCAATACTTCTTTGACTTTGCGTCTGTCTTTCGCCATCGCGTGATTCACCTCACCAAGAATTATTCGCTGCCTGTAGTTTTTGATATTTATTAGAAAAAAATACGCAGTCATCATTGGAAAATGATGACTGCGTATTTTTTAAAAGTCGTTATTTTACCCGCATTTGGAATAGCCGCAGTGGATGCAGACCATGCAGCCGCCTTCGTGATTCACGGGCATTCCGCATTCAGGGCAGGCATTGTCGATCGCGACGGCGGCCTGAGCTTTTTTTATTACGGCTTTTTCAGCTTTCTTCAAATCATCCGAAAGGACAGGTTCTTCTGTTTTATTGCGATTGATAATCGCAGAATTGCCGTTTACACCGATATCCTTATACTTTTTGATTACCCGCGAGATTGCATCCGGGCACGAGGTGACATTGACACCTTCTCTTCGGATGCAGGCGGGGCAGCGGATTCCACGGATCTGCTCTATGATAGCATCAACAGAGATGCCCGAACGCATCGCGATCGAGACTAGGCGGGAGGTTGCTTCCGATTGGGAAGAACAGCCGCCGGCTCTTCCCGTATTGGTAAACACTTCACAGATACTGGTTTCATCGGCGTTTACGCTAACATAGAGATTACCGCAACCAATTTTAATCTTTTCAGTGACGCCGACAGTCACCGGCGGGCGGGGTCTCGGCTTGATGGTAGGCATCGGTGCAGAAGCGGTTGTTTCAGATTCAGCGGTGGTCTTGGGCTTTGCAGTCGTCTCAGGTTCAGCTGTGGCTTTGAAATCAGCCGCCGGATTTGCAGTTTCTTTCGTTCCGGCAGACAGCACCTGCTGTTCACGGCTGCCGTCCCGATAGACCGTAATTCCTTTGCAGCCAAGCTCAAAGGCTAGGCGAAACGCTTCGGCAACATCTTCGCAGGTAGCTGTATTTGCAAAATTAATAGTTTTGGAAACCGCATTATCCGTATATTTTTGAAAAGCAGCCTGAATTCGGATATGCCATTCAGGAGAGATCTCCTGCGCGGTAACAAAGACCTTCTGCACCCATTCCGGGACTTCCGGCAAACCGAAGACGTTACCTCGTTCGGCAATTTTGGCCATAAGCTCTTTTGAGTAAAAGCCATACTTATGCGCATAATCTTCAAAAAGCGGGTTGACCTCAATCAGCGCCGTACCGTCCATGACCGTTTTAGTATAGGCCACGGCAAAGAGCGGCTCCACGCCGCTGGAAGCACCGCAGATCATCGATATCGTCCCTGTCGGGGCAACCGTAGTCAGTGTAGCATTGCGTAATTCGATCTTGCCGTCATAAATGGAACCCTGATAATTAGGAAAGGTACCGCGTTCCATGGCCAGTCGCTGGGACTCTATACGGGATTCGGTACGGATGAATTCCATAATCTTTTCGGCGAAGGCTGTACTTTCTTCGGAAATATAGGATGTCTGTAAAAGAATCATCAAATCTGCAAAACCCATAACACCCAGGCCAATTTTCCGGTTTCCTTTGACCATTTCTTCGATTACGGGAAGAGGATATTGGTTGACATCAATCACATCATCGAGAAAACGGGTCGCGAGCCTTGTGACATAGCCCAAACGCTCCCAGTCAATTACGGTCTTTCCGTCCTTTTCTGCCGCCATAAGCTTTAAATTAATGGAGCCAAGATTGCATGCTTCATTGGGGAGTAAGGGTTGTTCGCCACAGGGGTTGGTAGCCTCAATCACGCCAATATGCGGCGTCGGATTATCGCGGTTCATCCGGTCAATAAAGATCATGCCCGGTTCACCGTTCCGCCAAGCGTGGTCAACAATTTTAGCGAAGACTTGTTTGGCGGGGAGCTTGCCTGCCGACTTTCCAGAGTGAGGGTCAATCAGGTCATATTCCGTGTCATTTTCCACAGCTTTCATAAATGATTCCGTTACAGCAACCGAAACATTGAAATTGTTAATATCCCGGTTATCTTCTTTGCAGCTGATAAATTCCAGAATATCCGGGTGGTCGATCCGAAGAATGCCCATGTTGGCGCCGCGTCTTGTTCCTCCTTGCTTGACAGCTTCCGTAGCGGCATTAAAGACTTTCATAAACGAAACAGGACCGGAAGCAACCCCTCCGGTAGAACGCACTGTGCTGTTCTTCTGGCGCAGCCGGGAAAAGTTAAAGCCTGTTCCGCCGCCTGACTTATGGATGATTGCTGCATGTTTCAGTGCATCAAAGATATCCTCCATACTGTCCCCGACCGGCAAAACAAAGCAGGCACTTAACTGTCCAAGGTCACGCCCGGCGTTCATCAGTGTCGGCGAATTCGGCATAAACTCCAAATTAGCCATGACGGTGTAAAATTCTTTGGTCAAATGCTGAATTTCCTGCGGATTCTTACCATACTTTTCTTCAGCGCCGGCAATGACCGAAGCAACCCGGTAAAACATCGCTTCCGGCGTCTCGCATTTTTGGTCATTTTCCTGCTTCAAATATCTCCGTTCCAGGACAACTCTGGCATTCGGCGAAAGATTGGCTTTGGGCCACTTTTTCCAAACTTCCGTATTGTTACGCAACGTTTATACCTCCAAAGTTCATTCGGACTGTAAATCCGGTTAGCAAACTACAAGTAGTGCTATATAAAGTTTACCGATACTATATCTGGTAGTCAAGGGGGTTAAGTGGAAAAATTAATCATAAAAAAATAAATAGGCTCTCAAAACAAAAACCCCCCCGGGTAAGATACCCGGAAGGGTCTGATAACAATTAAATTACCAGTTGTTTCTGGAGCGGGGTTGGTAGCAATCCCGGCAATAAACAGGTTTGTCACCAGTAGGTTGGAAAGGTACTGTGGTTTCTTTGCCACAAGCAGAACAAACAGCAGGGAACATTTCACGTTGAGGGCGTGAATAGCCACCATTTCTGCTCTGTGCTTTTCTTGCTGAACGGCATTCGGGGCAGCGGCCTGGTTCGTTCGTGAATCCTTTTTCAGCGTAGAATTCCTGCTCGGATGCAGAAAAAGTGAATTCACGGCCACAGTCTTTACAACTTAGTGTTTTGTCATTATACATAAATGACCTCCTAGATTTATTACCCGCCTCATTGGAAGTTGATTCGACATCTTCCCTGAGCCTGAGGCAGTCGAGAAGGTCTTCTAATCCCTCAAATATTAACGAGCAATACTTAGTATAACTAAAAAAATACAAATTGTCAAAACAAAGTATAAAGTATTCTGTCTGATTTTTCAAACTTCTCAGTATTTTTTCTATTAATCTTTATGTTTTGTCCTATAATCTTTATATTTTGTCCTATTTAGTCCTAATATCTTTCCAAGCATTTCTCTGCGTATTTTTTTCCTGTCTCATTCATGGTATGATTTTGGTCATAAATGGTTTTTGACTGAGCAAGGGAGGCTGCAGATATGGAATATATCTGGCTTATATGGGGATACATTGTCCTTGTAAATATTTATGGTTTTTCCGTTATGGGGTGGGATAAATATAAGGCTAAATGGGGAGGCCGGCGGGTCCCTGAACGTCGTTTCTTTCTTACAGGACTGATATTTGGTGCTCCGGGGATCTATCTGGCCATGCGTTTCTTCCGGCACAAAACCAAGCATAAGGCCTTTGTATGCGGTATCCCTGTTCTGATCATATTGAATATATCTGTTCTTGTCTATTTTCTGCAAAAATTTTAGAGAAAAAATTGTAGAGATTCCAAGGATAAACATTTTTTATCTAGAATTTCCCATAAGAATAAGGTATATTAAGATATAGTGGCTGGCTGACCGGAAATTTCCTCATTAATAAGCAGTTGATTTGTGAAAGAT